>JAJRQP010000142.1 GCA_024280195.1 Bacteroidota bacterium
CTCTTCATCTTCTGTCACTGCTATGGTAACGTTTCGCTTGCGTTTGATTTTATCGTATTTACTCAACCCTTCTGTTTCTGTAGAATCTGAAGATTCAACCGTTTCAGAAGTCGTATCGTTCAATTCTAATTTACTTAAATTGAATGCTTCAAGAGCTGATTGATAATTGTCTGTAGAATATTCTGTCATCTTAAATCGACTGTATTCTGCCAGGTGCTTAATCATTGCTTCTCTCACCTGTTGAATCTCCTCATTGTTAGAGAAAGAAGAATATGCATCCTCAATGTTTCTCATCGAAACAGTCATCAGTTGTACTTTCGATAGTTTTTTTAGTAAATAGAAGACCGCATGACTCTCACCCTCCACTTTTTTCGGGTTATTAACAGCTTTAGAATAGCTACCTGCAATTTTAAACCTTGTCAATCCTAACCAAGCTTGTGCTTTTGCTGTTTGAATGTATTCATTGTTTGGGAAGTCTTTTTCAAGCAAGTAAATGCTATAAATTGCATCTGCAAAACGATGATTGAATAAGTCAATTCTTAAACTTTCGAATCGCGCCAAATTTCTAATTTTCTCGAATTCATTTTTTTCAAAAAGAAACTTCTTGTCACCCCAAGAAGTATACTCTTGCAATTCATCAACCACTGCATCCTTTCTTCTTCTAATATTAGGATGAGAGCTTTTCGTATCATCGTAATCTTCATCAACCTTGATGCTGTTAATTACTTCCGGATAATAGATATTAGGTATATATAACAAATCCGTTTGATAGTACTCATGTTTAAATGGTTCTTCGTCAAAAGGTAAATAAGAATAGGTCATTACATCAAAGGCACTCAATAGCTCACTTTTGTCATACCCTGCCTCATGAAACAGCTTAATCCCTTTTAAATCAGCTTCAAATTCATTTTCTTTAGAATGATTCGACATTCTTGTGATTCGATCATCATAAGAAGTACCACTCTCTGTGTCCATTCTATCTTGATAAGCCTCTTCTACATGCGACTCTGTATAGTGTGCTATTTCATGTGATAACACATACGCCAATTGAGCTTCATTTTCCAATTGAGAAAGAAGACCTAAGGTCACAAATATCAATCCTTGGTCTGTAGAAAGTGCATTGGTAACATTTGATTTAAGAACGAAGAATTGTAATTCTTTTTTTAGTTTTCTGTTATCTTTCAGTAAATTCTCTGCTACTTTTTCTACGTACTTTGTGGTTGCGTCTCCGTATAGAATCAGCCCTGATTGCAACAGCTCATCAATGCTAAAATGAATTCTTTCTAAGAAGATTAATTCTTCTTCTTCAGACATTCCGCTTCTTTCTTTTGATAAAGCGTTCTCTACTTTCGTTTGAGTACTTTGAATAAAAACATCTGGAATTTTACCTTTCGATTGCAAAGCAGAATAATTCTCAAAAGAATCGCTTTGCGAAAAACAAACATCACTCTGCACAAATAAAGTAAACAGAAAAACGATGAATTGAAGTGTTATTTTTGACATAAAATCATTTATAAGTAATGTAACAAGGCAACAAGATAATAGATTAATCTGTTTTATGCCTTAAAACAACAAAAGCTCCTAAATAAATAGAAGCTTTTGTTATTAATTAATTGGATGAATTAGTTTTTGACAACTCTAATTGATGTTCTATTTAATTCATTTTCAATTCTTAAGAAATAAACACCACTTTCAACATCTTGCAATGATAGTTTGATGATTTCTCCAGAATCAATGTTCTTTATTTCTCTGTAAATCAATTTCCCAGTTACATCAATAATTTCCATGGTAACATCTCCATCGTAATCAGAGAATTTAACATTGAAATTACCTTCAGTTGGGTTTGGATAAACAGTAACTCCCATTTCTTCTGCTACCTCGTTTATTCCAACTACACTTCCCACATATACTGTCAGCGTGCTTGAACAACCATTTGCATCTGTAACAATTACGGTATAAGATGTGTTTCCTGCTAATCCAGAAAGATCTTCTGTATCATTATTGTCTCCAACACCATCGTTGTCCCAATCGTAAGTAAATGGTCCAGACCCTCCATTGACAGTAAGGTTAATTGATCCATTTCCTGCAATTGTTGCATCGTTTGCATTTGCTGTAAGAATCATTCCTGGAGGACCATTGATTACACCTGTAACGAAATCTGTACAATTATTTGCATCGACAACAGTAACGGAGAAAACACCAGCAACACCGTTTGTTAAATCCTGAGGATCATCTAAATCTCCTGTTCCATCAATGTTCCAATCGTATTGGTACGGAGCTTGACCTCCAGATACAGATATATCAACTGTTCCATTTTGATCTCCAAAACATAACAAGTCAGAAACACCATTTATTGTAATAACTGGTACTGTTCCTCCAGTCAAGGTAATTGTAGATGTTACAGAACAACCAACTGCATCTCTAACAACAATGTTGTAAGTTCCAGAATTTAATCCTATGAAACCACTACTTGCTTGGAAGGTTGCTCCTCCATCATTACTGTATTGCAGCGAACCTGTTCCTCCAGATGCTACAATCGAAATCGTACCATTTGTATTTCCACAAGTTGGATCCGTAAAATTAACAGCAGATAAGGTTGGTGTACCATTATCAATTAATATTTCTGTTGCCGTAACTTGACATCCTGAACCGTCTTCAACAACGAGGTTGTAAACCCCCGCAACAAGACCGTTAAATGATCCTGAACCTTGGAAAGTTGTTCCTCCATTAATGCTATATGTTAACCCTCCTATTCCTCCAGTAGCCGTAATAAAAATAGAACCATTTGGACTTCCACAAGTTGGGTTGGTTGGATTCACATTACTGATTACAGGCGAACCAGGATCCGTCAAGGTTACACTAGAATTATCTTGACAAACACTCGCGTCTTGAACAATAATTGCATAAGATCCAGCAGCTAAACCTGAGAAGGTATTAGACGCTTGGAACGTCGCTCCATTATTAATACTATACATTAATGTACCTGTTCCTCCAGATGCAGTTATCGTAATATCACCATTAGATAAACTACAAGTTGAATTCGTAGAGTTAACATTTGTGATTGTTGGAGATGTTGAAGTCGCAAGAGTTGAGGTTGTCGTTGCTTGACATCCGTTTGCATCTTCTACCACAATGTTATAAACAGCTCCTGTTAATCCTGTAAAGCTATTAGAAGCAACGAATATTGTTCCGTTATCAATACTATAAGAAAGAGAGCCTGTTCCTCCAGATGCTAAGATATTGATTGCACCATTAGCAAGTCCACAAGTTGGATCTGTAACAGTTGCAGAAGTAATTGTTGGAACACTTCCACTTACTAAGGTAATAGAAGAAGTTGCTTGACATCCGTTGGCATCTTCTACCACAATATTGTAGCTATTCGCAGTTAAACTTGTAAAGTTTCCACTTGCTTGAAGAGTTGTTCCGTTATCAATACTATATTGTAATGTTCCTGTACCTCCTGCTGCTGTTATTGTAATGTCTCCGTTTGGCAAACCACAAGAAGGATCCGTACTTGTAACTGAAGAAATAACAGGTAAACCTGCATCTGCTAAAGTAGTAGTTGCAACAGTTTGACAACCATTTGCATCTTCTACAACGATATTGTAAACTCCTGGAAGTAGTCCCATAAAGTTATTTCCAGCTTGGAAAGTAACACCGTTATCAATGCTATATTGCAACGCTCCTGTTCCTCCAGTTGCTGCAATGGTAATATCACCATTTGCTGTTCCACAAGTCGGTTGAATTGGAGTTACACTAGAAATCGAAACTAAAGTTGGATCTGTCAACATAACACTTGATGTCGCTTGACAACCATTTGCGTCTTCTACAACAATTGCATAAGTTCCTGCATTCAATGTTCCGAAACTAGTTCCCGCTTGGAAGGTTGCTCCTCCATCAACACTATATTGTAATGTTCCTGTTCCTCCAGTTGCTGTTATCGTAATATCACCATCAGTTGCTCCATTACAAAGTGGATCATTTCCAGTTGCAGAAGTTATAGAAATAGCAACAGGATCAGCTAATACGGATGTTGAAGTTACTTGACACCCATTTGCATCTTCTACGACAACCATATATGTATTCGCTGCTAATCCTGTAAATGAGTTGCTTGCTTGAAGAGTAGTCCCTCCATCTACACTGTATTGTAAGGTTCCTGTTCCCCCTGTTGCTGTTATAATAATTGACCCATTCACATCTCCATTACATAATGGATCAGTATCTAAGGTAGATGATATCGTTGGCAATCCTAAGTCAGTTAAAGTTGTTGTTGATGTAACTTGACAGTTATTTCCATCTTGAACCACAACATTGTAAACTCCTGCTATCAATCCAGTAAAGTTATTTCCTGCTTGGAATGTTGTTCCACCATCAATACTGTATTGAAGTGTTCCTGTTCCACCAGTAGCAGTGATTGTAATATCTCCATTAGCCAATGTACAAGTTGGTTCTGTAAATCCAACAGTTGTAATCATTGGACCTGCAATTGTACCAACTGTAACTGTGGATGCTATTTGACAATTATTTGCATCTTGTACAATTACGTTAAATGTTCCAGCAGCTACCCCTGAAAAGGTATTTGACGTTTGGAAAGTTGTTCCACCGTCAATGCTATAAGTTAATGTCCCTGTTCCACCAGTTGC
>JAJRQP010000143.1 GCA_024280195.1 Bacteroidota bacterium
CCAAGTGTGCATCATTGCGGTGATATTATGTATGATAACAGTCTTCATTTTTCAAACGTATCGGATGAGAAATCAACGATTCTTGAAAAGTTGAAGTTGAACCCCGGTGAATTTATTCTGTGCACTGTTCATCGAGATTCGAATACAGATATCAAGGAGAACATGGAGAGCATCTTCCAAGCATTGCTCGATATTGGAGATAATTCAGGATTGAAAATTATTCTTCCCTTGCATCCTCGTACGAAGCATAAAATGAAAGATCAATTGTCTCAAGAGTTGTTTGAAAATATTGCAGAATCCGAAATGATAGAAATTATAGCCCCTGCTGGATTCCTTGATATTATTGCTTTAGAGAAGAATGCAAGAATGTTAGTGACCGATAGTGGAGGTTTGCAAAAGGAATCTTTTTTCTTTGAAAAACCATGTGTTATTCTTCGTCCACAAACAGAATGGGTGGAAATAGTGAACAATGGAAACGCAATTTTAGCAGATGCCAATTACGATAGAATTGTGGATGCTTTTAATGCATTAATTACAAAAGATGATTTTTCTTACCCGAATTATTACGGTGATGGAAAGGCTGCAGAATTTATTTGTCAGAAAATCGTTGATATGATTAAGCAATAGAAATGATTCTAGTTTTAGTTAATGAAATAACACCTCGATTATCCTATGTTTTTGATTTTATTTTCAAAGCAAGGGGAGTTGAGTATGAGTTAACTACAAGTATAGATTTCTTCAATGATTCTTCTTTTCGAAAGTTGAATTATACCGAGAATAAGCAAAGAGAAGCAACTATTTATCCATCCAAATTACTTTTTGAGAATGAAATTCAGAAGCAGTCTATTTCTTTAGCGAAATTTAAAAAGGTAGAGTGTCTTTCTTTCGACGGGATGACAGATGTTGTTGCTTCTATTTTCTATGTTTTAACACGGTATGAAGAATATACGAATAAAAATAAAGATGAACACGGTCGCTTTCCTTTCTCAGAAAGTTGTTTAAAGAAATTCAATTGGATAGAACACGTAAAATGCGATAGATGGGCGAATCAAATTCTGCATTTAGTAGGGGAGAAGTTGCCGGAGAATGACGTGAAAATCATTCCGACTTTTGATATTGATAACACATTTGCCTATCAATTGAAAACAGGCAAGCAGAAATATTTATCTATACTGAAAGATGTTATTCGTTTGAATTTCAATCGATTATCAGAACGAAGAAAGGTGCTTAAAAACGAGGTTGATCCTTACGATACATTTGCAATCATTAAAGAAGTAGCTCAAGGTTTTCCAGCAACGAAGTTGTTTTGGTTGGTTGGAGAAAGAGCAGAAAAGGACAGGAATATCCCTCTTTCCAATAAAGAACACCAAGCGTTGATTCGAGAAATGGACGTCTCTGTAGAAGTGAATTTACATCCTAGTTATGCTTCTAATGGAGAAAGAGTTGCCATTCAAAAAGAGAAAAAATCATTGGAAGAAGTATTGGGAAGAAGTATTGAGAATTCTCGACAACATTTCTTGCGTTTGCAACTGCCTAAGACTTTTCAATCTTTGCAAAAAGCAGGATTCTCCCACGAATATTCAATGGGATTTGCAGAGACCGTTGGATTTAGATGCGGAACTGCTCGACCTCATTCGTGGTTTGATTTATCCAAAAACGAAATGACAGAATTAACCATTCATCCTTTTGTGTACATGGATGGGACTTTAAATGAATACATGCAACTCTCCATTGAAGAAAGCAAATCAAAAATTCAATCACTATACAAGGAAGTCAAAGAATACGGAGGAGATTTTGTTTTTCTCTGGCACAACGAAACCATCGGTAACTATGGAAAATGGAAAGGATGGAGTGAAGTACTTGATTTTACATTAAACTTAAGCAATGAATAAAAAAATAGTAATAGCAGGAATTACATTGATAATCATCGCGATAATTCTAGGTGCATTTGGAGCACATGCTTTAAAAGAAATACTTTCGGAAGCGAAATTGAAGTCGTTTGAAACAGGAGTGAGGTATCAAATATATCACGGATTAGCGTTTCTGATTTTAGGATTAAATGCCAATTGTCTTCCGTTCTCTTTAAAACTTGCGACCTCATTGATGTTCACTGGTGTATTGCTTTTCAGTCTTTCTATTTACTTTTTAGCTTTACAAGAACCCTTGCAAATGAGTTTGAAATTCTTAGGACCAATTACTCCACTTGGAGGTTTACTGATGATTACTGGTTGGACAGTTCTATTGGTAAGCGTGATTAAAAACAAAGCATCATGAAAATTACCATTCTAGGTTCTGGTACTTCGCAAGGTGTGCCTGTTATTGCTTGCGATTGTCGTGTTTGCATATCGACTGATTCGCGTGATAAACGTTTACGTACGTCAATTATGATTTCTCACAAAGGTGAAAATTTTGTCATTGATTCTGGTCCAGATTTTCGTCAGCAGATGTTACGAGAGAATGTGAAAACACTTAGTGGTATTATCTTTACTCATGAACACAAAGATCACGTTGCAGGATTGGATGATGTTCGCGCTTTTAACTTCTTTGAAAAACGGGACATGCCTGTTTATTGTACGGAGCAAGTAGAGAAAGCTTTGCGCAATGAGTTCCATTATATTTTTGCAGATAATAAATACCCAGGTGTTCCCAGCATCAAGTTGAATAGAATCTCAAAAAATACTCCCTTTGAAATTACTAATGGATTAAGACTTGTACCAATTGAAGTGATGCACTACCGTATGCCTGTTTTAGGTTATCGCATCGGAGATTTTACATACATCACAGATGCTAAAACAATTTCCGAAGAAGAAAAAGAAAAAATAAAAGGAACAAAGGTTCTAATTGTGAATGCCTTACGAGAGAAAGAACATATTTCTCATTTTAACTTAGAGCAAGCATTAGCTTTTATCGCAGATATTTCACCAGATAAAGCGTATTTGACCCATATCTCTCATATGTTTGATACACATGAGGGGATAGAAAGGAAGTTGCCGAGTGGAGTGAAGGTTGCTTGGGATGGGATGGTTTTAGAGGTTTAACGGGGTTTGTGAATAGATTCTCGTTGTGGGTAATGTTGAAAATGATATGAAAAGTCAAATGATCAATTAAAACCGATTTATATGAATAAAATTAACATAGTTACATTTTTCATTCTGCTTTCAGGAATAGCTTTCGGACAGAAATTAACTGTTATATCTAAACAAAAAAGTATTGCTGATTCTTTAGTACATATTGATAGTTTAGTTAATTCAATTCGACTTGAAAATACACTTCAAAAAATAAATATTGATAGTATTTCTGTTTTAGATCTGTGCAGGAGATAAACAATAAATTATTCTACAAACAAAACATATTACTCGGAACTTCAAATAATAGCAGATGTTATGATATAGGAATTGAAATTGATTGGTTAAATGACCTGTTTGAATACATCTCTATGGGGAAAACGAATGATTCCGTGTTGGGTTTTGTTCATTTTAACTCTCTTTTTAGAGATAAATGAAAATTAATGCGATTTGAAAAAGTCAAAAAAAAAGCACTCTTACAGGCGTTAATAAAAGATGATTCTAGAGAAATGAGAGTTTGTGCACAGGCTCCCGTTAGATGCAATTTTTCCCTTTAAAACAAAATTACTATCTTTAAGAAAATACAAGTTATCAATTAACTTTGATTGATGGCTTAAAGAATAAAATATGAATACAAATTTAAATCTTGCCGTACTAATAGACGGTGACAACATACCATCTGCTCACGTAAAAGAGATGATGGAAGAAATTGCTAAATATGGCAATCCTACAATTAAAAGAATTTATGGCGACTGGACGAAGCCACATCTTACAAAATGGAAAAATTTATTACTGGAGAATGCAATTACTCCAATTCAACAATATGCCTACACGACAGGTAAAAACGCAACCGATTCAGCAATGATTATTGATGCAATGGACATTCTTTACAGTGGTAAAGTGAATGGGTTTTGCTTAGTTTCTAGTGACAGTGATTTTACACGCTTAGCAACTCGCTTGAGAGAGGCAGGAATGAAAGTAATAGGAATAGGAGAGAAGAAGACACCAAACCCTTTCATCGTTGCTTGCGATAAGTTTATCTACATCGAAATCTTAAAGAAGCAAGGAGCGAAGAAAAATGAGGACAACAAAGAAGCTGAAAAAACAGAAGTAGATAAAATAACACGTAAAGAAATTAATTTAATTGCAACAACTATCTCAGATCTCTCTGATGAAGATGGATGGGCATTTTTAGGAGATGTCGGTAGTCTTTTGCAAAAGAAACAACCAAATTTTGATTCCAGAAATTATGGATTTGAAAAACTAACTCCGCTGATGAAATCAATAGGTAGCTTTGAAATAGAACAAAGAGAAGCAGCTAAAAGCAGGCATAAATTAATTTTTGTAAAGAATAAAAAGAAGTAACATAATTTTCAATGAAAACCATCTTCTGCAAGAAAGGTCAATCCACAAAAATCATTTCTAATTTCGGGACAGGTTATGCAAAGACCTTTCATATTACCATAGCTACAAAGAACGAAGAGCAACTTTCAGGTACATTCCTTGAAAAAAGATACTTGTGGATATTTCCTCAAGCACCAATCGAAGGTGAGTTAGAAAAAGAAATGACTTTCGATCGATATTGGATTAATGGTATCTATTCTGTCGCAATTACACCAAAGCAAGATGTTACTGTTATTGTAAAATAACGATCACCATTTATTATCACAAAAAAAAAGCCGCCATCAGGCAGCTTTTTTTTGTATTTTTAATTCCTTACTACGCATTAAACATAAAGTGACCTTTCGATACGAATAAATCCTCTGCATTAACAGTTAATAAAGGTAAGTGCAATTCATTCTCTATCATAAACTGGATAAATGATTTTGGATTAGTGATAATGCCTTCTTGGAAATAACCAGCTGCCAGTAAATCTGCATCTACTTTTTTCGCATATGCTAAAAGTTCGTTGTTGTAATTCTTTCCGATTGCAATGTTGGCGATTTCATAGTTTACTCCTTTCTCATCAAAATGCTTTTTCACAATATTTTGATTCGATTTCATGTGCTTTTCTAGCCATTCATCTTTGTCATGATATCCTACTAAATGGACCGTTGCATTGAACCGTTTAGCCATTGAAGCAGCAAATTTGGTGATTTGAATCGTGTTTTTATCAAAAGAGAATGGCATAACAATCGTTTTGATTTTATCGACCGTCTTTTTGCCTTGAGTAATTAAAAAAGGACTGCTAGAGTTACTAATCATTTTAATAGCATTACTTCCAAATACTTTTTGAAATCCTTGCGCACCGTGTGTTCCCATGACAATTAATTCAGGACTCAGTAATTCTCCTGCTTTTCCAATGTCTTCAAAAATATCACCAACCAGTACACGAGAAGACATTATTTTTAAGTCTTTCTCATCTAGTGTAGGTGCCAATGCCTTAAATTTATTTTGTGCATCATCTTTTTCATTGTGTTTCTTAACAACGTGAATCAACATAACTTCCCCTTCATTTGCATGAGCCAAATCTAATGCTAATCGAGTTGCCTTTTCTGAGACTTCCGTAAAATCATAAGGGACGATGTAAATAGGTGCTTTTAACATAATTCTAGTTTAAATTTATTCTTAAAGTTATTAATTTTTATTGCTTCTGCAAGACAACAACGGGAGTTTCTTTGAACAATAACTTAGTGTTAGGGTCAAGTTTAATAACTCGGGCCGATTTCTTAGAGAGTGTTAGCTCAATTGTTTTAATTTCTGGAGTAAACTGAAGAAGAATCGTTCGTTCAACACCATTTTCTATTACTCCTACCTCAAGTGGGAAGGAAAAAGGTTGATTTTGTATTTGCGTAATAGTCACAATTCTTTTTCGACACTTCTTTTTTACCTTTACAGTAAGGTTAGGCATTTCGTTGCCTTTCAACCATTGATCAAAAAAAGTTTTTAAAGACGACTTACTTTGTAATTCCATAATTGCTCTAAAGTCATTCGTAGAAGCATTAGAGTATCTGTATTTCTTATAATAGTGTTGGATCCCCTTCCAGAATGCTTCATCTCCTAACCTATTTCTGAGCATGTGCAAAAACCAAGATCCTTTCTGGTAAGAATTAGGGTTGAGTAAATCCATTAAACTTTCAGAAATTGTATCTATTACGGGCCTTTTAATCTGATTTTCAAACTGGATGACTTTTTCTCGCTCCAATTGAAGGTGTTGATTCATTGCTTCCTTTCCGTATTTATTTTCAAGGTGGCAGTTCGTGAGGTAGGTTGCAAAACCTTCACTTAACCAAAGGTGCTGCCAGTCACTTTCTGATGCAGAATTACCAAACCATTGATGCGCAATTTCATGGGCAATGAGGTTTTCCATTTGATGTTCTCCTGAAAAAGCATTCTCGTCATAAAAAATACAACCCGCATTTTCCATCCCGCCAAAACGCGTAGTTGATTGCACATTAGCCAATTTATCAAAAGGGTAGGGGGCAATTTTATCTGTGAAAAATTTTAGTGGATCTACAGCAACTTCTAAGTCACTGTAACTTGCTGATGAGTCTTCTTGATATACCCAACTTTGGATCGGTAAATCATTTTTGATTGCTATTTCTTTATGCGAAAAATCAGCGGCACCAAAGACCATTACTTTCGTTGGAATTGGATGTCGTAAACTATAGTCGGTTAATTTTCGATTATTTGATATTTGTTTTTCTGATACTTTTTCTCCAACTGCAACAATATCATAATGACTGGGTGCTTTGATGTGAAAATCAATTGTTGCTTTATCAGATGGGTGATCGACACAAGCAAACCAGTTTTGCGCGCGTGTAGGCCAGTTGTCACCGAAGAAGGTTCGCTTACCATATTTGTTTTCCCCAATCACTAGACCATCTTTAGGGATACCAGAGTAATGGATAATGCATTCAATTTGTTTTGATTTCAATTCTAATTCTTGTGGTAAATTAATTTGTAGAATGTTGTCTTTGTGAAAATACTGAAGGGAATCGTCTTGAAATTGGATGAGAGAAACACGCATTCCTGTTCCATCAATATCTTGATTCACAAGGTTTAAAGCAAAGCTATTCGATTGTTCATTTATACGGAGAATAACCTTCTCTGTTACCAAAATCACATCTGTAGTATCTTCTAGTGAAATGCTAAGGTCATAGTGTTTTATGTCAATATGTTGCTGAGCGTTAACTAGTTGGAATAGTAATAAAAAAAATATTAGGATATGAATTCTCATTAGTTAACGGTAATTAATCGATTTTTTTGCGTTATTAATTCTCCGAAAGATACTGTTTTAATATTATTCTCACGTAAAAGACTTTCTACTTCTTCACAGCTATCAGGTTGAACAGCAATTAATAAGCCACCGCTTGTTTGAGGGTCACATAGAATGTTCTTTTGTGATTCTTCGCTTAGTTGTATGTTGTGACCGTAACTTGCCCAGTTTCTATTGGTTCCACCAGGGATTGCTCCTTTCTCTAAATAATAATCAATGACTTCTAATTTAGGAACCTTGGAGAAATTAATTTCTGCAGATAATTGAGAACCCTCGCACATTTCTGTAAGATGTCCAAGCAGTCCAAAACCTGTGACATCCGTCATTGCTTTTACGCCTTCAACTGTTGCTAGTTGTTGCCCTATTTTATTTAAACGCATCATCGAATCAGGACCAATATTTTCATCTTCTGCGCGTAAATATCCTTTCTTTTGCGCTGTAGTCAAAATACCAACGCCCAAAGGTTTAGTAAGGTATAATTTACAACTTTCTGTAGCAGTATCATTACGTTTCAATTTTTTAATCTCCACAGTTCCTGTTACGGCCAATCCAAAAATTGGTTCAGGACTGTCTATAGAATGTCCACCGGCAAGTAAAATCCCTGCATCTTTGCAAGCTGCTCGTCCACCTTCTAAAACCTCTCTTGCAACCTCCGGAGAAAGCTTGTCAATTGGCCAACCTAGAATTGCAATAGAAAGTAGGGGAGTTCCTCCCATCGCATAGATGTCACTGATAGCATTTGCTGCTGCAATTTTTCCAAAAGTAAAAGGATCGTCAACGATTGGCATGAAAAAATCTGTCGTACTAATGACTGCTGTTCCGTTTTGCATATCGTAAACAGCTGCATCATCGCGACTAGAATTCCCTACTAATAATCGAGCATCAGGAGTTGATGGAATGTCCGTTTTTAACATCTCTGTCAATAGTTTTGGAGATATTTTACAACCACAACCGGCTCCGTGACTGTATTGGGTAAGTTTAATTTCTTCTTTCATTATCTTTAATTAATTCTATTAACTGTAAAGCATTTTGTTGATGATTGGTGCTTTTTAATTCAAGCTTCGTAACATTTTCTACTTTTCTTTTTTGCAACCCAATCAAGTATCTTTTGTCGTAATAGTGCAATACCAATTCGACTACTTGATGATAATTTTTATTTTGAAGAGCATCTAGAGCTTGTTGAGAATTGAGTCCTCCAATTTTTTTTGTAATTCTAGAAATAGCATCTGCAAGATCTTCATGAGAATAATGAGAATAACCTTCTACCAGAAATTTTGCTCTTTCTTCACGGGGAATGTCAATGAAAATTGTTTTCTGATCTCTAATGTTTTGGTATAAATCTGCTGGAAGAAGAGTGTTACCGATATTGCGGCTTTCATCCTCTATCCAAATGTTTTTTGTCAAATCGAGCTCTTTCCATTTCCAGAAAATATTATTTTCAAATTGCTCTGAAGTAGGTTGCGGTATGTGGTCGAATCCTCCAAAAGCAGAACCTTTGTGATTGGCAAGTTTTTCTAAGTCAATGACTTGTTCTCCCATTTTGTCTAGTTGCTGAAGAATCTCTGTCTTTCCTGACCCTGTGTATCCTCCAAGAACTGTTAATGTATAACTTTCTGTAAAAGTTTGAAGAACTAAAGTTCTGAATGTCTTATACCCACCTTGAATCAAATAAACATTCTTAAAACCATTTTTCACGAGATGTTCAGCAAATGATTGACTTCTCATACCACCTCGCCAACAATGGATTACGATACCATCACTCGTTTTTTGTTGAGTACATTCATCAAGAAAGGAGTCTAATTTTGGTTCTACAAGTTGATAACCAATTTCAATGGCTTTTTCTTTAGATTGTTGCTTGTATGCTGTCCCTACTATTGCTCTTTCTTCAGTGGAGAATAATGGAATATTGATAGCATTTGGAATATGTCCTTGCTGAAATTCTGCAGGAGAACGAACATCTATAACTGGTATGTGAAATAGCGTGTTGCAATAGTCCGAAATACTAATTATTTGTAGCATTGAACTAAGGTACTTCTTTGTTTGGAATAGAGTAGGGTGTGGCTTACTTTATTTTGTA
Source organism: Bacteroidota bacterium (assembly GCA_024280195.1). Lineage (GTDB taxonomy): Bacteria > Bacteroidota > Bacteroidia > Flavobacteriales_D > Crocinitomicaceae > UBA4466. The sequence continues at coordinate 9,362 of JAJRQP010000143.1, forward strand.
GAATTGATTTTTAATGGCATAAATAACAAGTCCAGCCGTATTCTTTGAGTTAGATTTTTCACAGATTTTCATTCTTGTATTTTCGACTGTTCTTTGACTTTTATCTAGAATTACAGAAATTTCTTTGTTTGTTTTTCCCTCGCAAATGTGAAGAAGGACTTCTATTTCCTTCTCTGTTAAAATTTCATCTTTAAATTTAGGTTGAACATTTTTGTTGGAAATCAATTTGTTCAATAAGTCAAGTGAAATTTTATCGTCAAAATAATAACCTTGAGAATAGACAGCTCTAATTGCATCTACCACATTCTCGATGTCGCTATTCTTCGGTAAAAAGCCTCTGGCACCGGTAGAAATACTTTCTGTAATGAAATCATCAGAATAAAACATACTGATGATAATTGCATGCGTTGAACTATATTTTTCAGTAATTACTTTCAGTGCTTGTTGCCCATTGACGATTGGCATATCTAAATCTAGCAGAACTATATCTACTGGGTTTGTTTTTATCTGTTCTAATAGTTGAGCCCCATCTCCGACATCGAAAACAATGTCAAAATCCTCTTCTTCACTAAGTAAAGAAACGATTCCTTGCCTCATTAGTTGATGATCTTCAGCTATTGCTATTCTAATTTGTTGATTCATTTTAAGTTAAAGGGATCGTTAATGTAATTTTAGCTGGTGTGTTTATGTTTTCAAAATCTAAGATAGCATTTAAAATAACAATTCTGGATTGAATTGAGTTTAATCCCAATCCAATTGATTCTTTTGCAAATTGGTCAAACTGGTCATTATTTAAACCTTTTCCGTCATGATTGATTTCGATAGTTAAAGAGCTATCTGTCTTTAATAGGTTTATTTCTATATTGTTACTATTGTCGTGCTTAATGGTGTTATTTATTAGTTCTAAAATAATTCGATAGGAATTTAAGGTAATTGTCCGATTAAATTCTTCATTCTTATCGAAATTTGACTGGATTGATATTTTGGGTTTTTCTATTTTTGAGTAAAAATTTGAGATAGCAGAACTTAATCCAAATTTCAGTAAAAAGTGAGGAGTAAGGTCGTGACTAACAGTTCTTACATTGTCAATAATGCCATCAATGAATTCTTTTTCTTGGTCAAGTTGTTCTGTTGATAATTCATTTTTTACGAGTGCTCTTTTAAATCGAGTAACGTTTAATTTAAGTGTTGATAGTAAAGGGCCGACTTCATCGTGCAAATTGGCTGCAATTTTTTCTCGTTCTGCTTCTTGAGTTTCAATGACACTCTTTAGCAGTTCTAATTCTTTGTTTTTTAATTGAATAGAGTGTTCACTAATTCTCTTTTGCATTCTGTTATTATAGGTCACAACAAAAATGACGATTAAGAAAATGAATAGCACTAAAATTAAAGTACCAGCAATAACAATTAATATTATGTTTTTCTCATTGTCCATGACGCTTTAATTATTAACAGGGTAAATAAGATGTTTGCAATTCCTTGAATAGGCCATAAGTATAGAGTGAGTTTAATATTACTATTTAGTATGTAGTCTTGAAACAAAGTCAATACTACAGTACCTCCATAATACAAAAGATACCCACAAACAACCCAAAAATGTGGGTGTTTAAAAAGATGGGGGACTTTCATGTCGTTTAACAAATTTCTAAAATAAAGCATGGAGAGAACGATAACTGAAAGACTATAAATCACATATGCTGTTGAACTTTCCATATTAATATCTTGGTAGAATAAGTAAGCAAAGAGTATGCTAAAGATAAGCCCACCAAAGCCTATTAATAAATATTTTGAACTGTTTTTATTCGTTAAAATGATAGAAAACACATAGTAGGAGGTAATTAAGCAAATTATAGTGTAAACATTATAAAAAAGGTTGGTTACAATTTCAAAAGGTAATAAATAGCTAAAACGAAACATTAAATCAATTGTAACACTCCCTAATAGTAATGTAACAAGAGCCCATTTTAATTTAAAGTGGACTCTTGTTTTTATTGATGTACAAGTAATTAGAGCTATCGCAGTACTAATAATAGAAAACTCAATAATTAGCAAAGCTAAATAATAGATAAAACTATCTTCCATTTAGCTATTCAATCTATTTTCCCTTCTACAAGTAGGTGGACAAGGATAACCTTTTTCAACAAGAATTCCATTTTCCATATCTTGTTCGTCACTAGAAGTTCCAACTAAAATTAAATTTCTCTTTCCATCTTCAATTCCGTGGTAAATGTTAATTCCAACACAGTCTTCTTGATTTAGTATTGCTTCAATTTTTTCTCTTCCGAAGTAATGAGAGATTATTTCCCCCTCATTAATTGTTGCTCTGTATTTTGAAGTCCAGTTTGCTGCTTCATCTAATGTTACAAATTCTGATTCTGATCCAGTGTAAGCCATTTTTTTTTTATGATTTAGTTAGTTAATAATGATACAATTTAGATAAAATAATTGGAAAATGTGTGCCCAGACCTTCACAAATAATGTAACTAATTGTTTTTTAGAATGTTGCCTATTGATTATCTTATTCCCTTCAATAGGTAAAGACTGTAGGTATAAATACCTACTTTAAAAATAGAGTATTTATACTCTTGTAGAGTGTTTATTATTTTCTCAACTTTACACTAACGAAGAACAAAAAATAAGATGAAATTTTTTCTAAGTACTACGACAACGAATAAGGGGCAATATATTGTTCACAAAGCAGTTTGTGATTTTTACCAAATGATTCTCTTCGTGTTGATTTAGGAGAGTATTATAGTTGCGAAGAAGCTTTGGATTCTGCAAAAGAAAAATACGATAATATCAATGGATGTTTTCATTGTGCTTTATTATGTCATCAAACAAACACGAATTAAAATAATACCAACCAATAAAAATATACATGTCCCTCTGAGATTAAAATCATAGTTTAAGTTAGCACGTTATCAGAGTAGTTTTCTTAGAGGGCATGTATTTTCACTGAAAACCAAAAAAGCTTCAATTCTACAATTGAAGCTTTTTTGTTAGTTGCTATTTAGTTGTCAATTTAAATCAACTTCCTTTTCATCCCTTCTTGAACGGCTTCCATTTTATTATGTACTTGCAATTTTCTATACGTATTTTCAATGTGTTTTCTAACCGTAGAAGGACTAATGATTAAATTATCAGCAATTTGATTGTAATTGAGCCCTTTTGACAATTGTACTAATATTTCCGTCTCCCTTTTTGTTAATTTAACATCATCAAGCAATACTTCATCCGTTGTGAATTTCTCTGGATAACGCAAAAACTCTAAAGTACGAAGTGCAATTGAAGGAGTCATCGCTGCTCCTCCCTTCAATACGTTGGAGATTCCATTGTATATATCAATATTGGTAGATTCTTTTAATAAATAGCCATCTGCCCCAGCTTTAATCGCATTAAAAATATTCTCATCGTCATCAAATACAGTTATCATAATGATTTTGATTTGAGGATATTTCTTTTTGATAATTTCAGTTGCGGCTATACCATCCATTTCGGGCATTTGTATGTCCATTAGAATAACATCAATATTATGATTCGCTTCTAATTGTTTAACAAGAGAATTCCCATTTTCGCCTCTAAATTTATACGTTAAATCCTCAAACAAGGATAGTTTCTCAATTAAGGCCTGTGCTAAAAGGTTATTATCTTCAGCTATCGCAATTTTAATTTGCATATGATTATTATTTCTTCAAATGTAGGTTAATATTGTGTAGCTAAAAATACGACAAATGACTTAATTTATGATTGATTTAAACTTGCTAAATTATTTCTTCATTTGGAGGGAATGTTGTATCGTTAGACAACGACCAATATCTCTCACTTATGAAAAGTTTATTTTTTACATTATTGCTATTTATTCTTCTAGGATTTAAATCTTCAGATGAAGTTACCGTTTTTATTTGTATTTCTCCAAGTGCAGAAGTATATCACCTTAAGAAAGATTGCCCAGGAATTAAGCAATGTACACATGAAATTCGCTCGGTATCAAAATCTGTTGCAATTAATAAATACGGCAGAAGGTTTTGTGGCTTTGAAGATTAAAGAGAATGAGTTTAGAAAAAAAAAGCCTAACAATGTAATTGCTAGGCTTTTTAGGTGTGGAGCAATCCGAACCATTATCGAACCCTTTACTGCAAGATTTTAAGACATTAGACAATGTCTTTATTGATATTCAGCTTGAGCAGAAAAAAGCTAAGACTGAATTGCTATCAAGTAATAATCATAAAACATTAGAGGTATGAAAAGGGAATGTAAAACGTGTAGAGAATCAATTGTAGGTAAAAGAAAGAATGCTAAATTCTGTTCTAGTGCTTGCAGAGCAGAATATTGGAGAGAAGGAGATGGTAATTACCATTCTGAAAGTAATCAATTACAACCACATGAAGAACCAGCACAAAAATTAAATAAAACTGTTAGTACTCAAATTTCGGGATTAAAAGGAGTATTGGATGATAAGAGAAATAATGGAAATAACTTACCAACTATTTCTAAATCAATTAACCCAGAATACACTAGAATTAAAGATATTGCAAACAAATTCATAAGAGAGCTTAATTTAAAACATAATGAGATTTTCAATCTTCAAAATCAAAAAATACAGCAAGAAAAAGAAAATGAACTTATACTTCCTGTTGTAGGAACAGCATTAGGCGCATTTATTGATTTACCAAAAACATCACAAACTAAAAAGAAAAAAGCAGAAGTTAATCCTTGGCTAAGAGGGTTAAGCGTTGTTGCAGGATTAGGTGGTGGTATTTTATTAAAAAATACTCTAAAAAAAGAAAGACTTGTATTATTGGAGACAATCAAAGAAAAAATGAAACACCTTCATGCCGATATTAATTCATTAAAATTAAAC
>JAJRQP010000144.1 GCA_024280195.1 Bacteroidota bacterium
GTGGTTGAGGTCGATTGTTTTTCAAGGGTTTCCTGAATAGAATTTTTACCCAACATTAGAACTTACTTTCTTCTCAGCTAAATTCAATATTGATTTTATTGTTTTAACAATCGATTTAGTGTCAAATCCGCAATCTGCCCATAATTCTTCTTGCGTTCCGTGATGGATATACGCATCTGGAATTCCTAAGCGTGTGATTTCTGCAGAATATTTATGATCTGCCATAAATTCAATAACTGCAGAACCAAATCCTCCCATCAAACATCCATCTTCAATGGTGATTATTTTAGAGAATTTAGAAAATACTTCATGAAGCATAACCTCATCAATTGGCTTTACAAAACGCATATCATAATGAGCTATTGATGCTCCTGTTGATTTTAATTCTTCAATCGCTTTCTGTGCAAAATTTCCTGGGTGACCAATTGATAAAATAGCAATATCATCTCCATTGGTTAATTTTCTTCCTGTCCCAACCTTCACTTTTTGCATGGCAGTTTTCCATTCTGTCATCACGCCTTTACCTCTTGGATAACGAATAGAGAATGGGCCCATATCTTCATGTTGAGCAGTAAACATTAAATTTCGTAATTCTGCTTCATTCATTGGGGCACTTACCGTCATATTAGGAATGCTTCGCATGTAAGACATATCATAAGCACCATGATGAGTTGCTCCATCTGCACCAACCAATCCTCCTCTATCTAAGCAAAAAACAACGTTCAAGTTTTGAATAGCGACATCGTGCAATACTTGGTCGTATGCTCGTTGCATAAATGACGAATAAATGTTACAAAAAGGGATAGAACCTTGTGTTGCTAAACCTGCCGAAAATGTAACAGCATGCTGTTCTGCAATACCAACGTCGAATGTTCTTTCTGGCATTGCCTTCATCATAATGTTCATGGAACAACCTGAAGGCATTGCTGGAGTTACCCCAACTATCTTATCGTTTTTCTCTGCTAACTCAACTATTGTATGTCCGAAAACCTCTTGATACTTAGGTGGTTGTGGGGATTTAGGAACAACTTTTACTATCTCGCCTGTGTCTTTATTAAAGACACCTGGAGCATGCCACTGAGTTGGGTTTCCTTCTTCAGAAAATTTATAACCTCCCCCTTTCTTGGTAATGCAATGCAAAATTTTAGGCCCAGGAATGTCTTTTAAGTCTTCCATTATTTTAGCCATACCAATAACATCATGCCCATCGACAGGACCGAAATAGCGAAAATTTAACGACTCAAAAAAGTTGCTTTGCTTGAGAATAGAACCTTTTAATGCCGTTGATATTTTAGAAGCAACAGATTGCGCATCTGGACCGAACTTAGAAATTTTACCTAACAAGTTCCAAACTTCATCTTTCACTTTATTGTAAGTATGCGAAGTTGTGATGTCCGTCAAATAATCTCTTAATGCACCAACGTTTGGATCAATCGACATGCAATTATCATTTAGGATAACCAGTAAATTGGCATCTTTCTCGTAACCTGCGTGATTCATTCCTTCAAAGGCTAAACCTGCAGTCATTGCCCCATCACCAATTACAGCAATGTGTTGACGTTCTTTTTCTCCTTTTAAATTATTTGCAACCGCCATTCCAAGCGCTGCAGAAATCGATGTCGAAGAATGTCCAACACCAAAAGCATCGAATTCACTTTCACTTCTTTTTGGAAAACCAGAGATTCCACCTTTCGTTCTATTGGTAGGAAAAGCCTCTTTTCTTCCTGTCAAAATTTTATGCCCATAAGCTTGATGTCCAACATCCCAAACCAATTGATCATAAGGTGTGTTGAAAACATAATGCAATGCAACTGTCATTTCTACAACCCCCAAACTTGCTCCAAAATGACTGTTTCCGATTTCAGAAATTACATCAATAATATATTGACGTACTTCGTCAGAAACCTGTGGTAAGTCTTCTATTGAGAAATTCTTTCGAAGATCTTCGGGAACGTTAATCTGTTCTAAAAATGGTCCTGCTTTGTATTCTGACATAGTATTGTGTAAGCAAAATTAGTTGTTTCACAGAAGCTTAACAAGCTTGGAAGGGCTTTATTTTAATTTTTAGAGATTTTAACGTTTATTATTTAGTGACGGGGTGACTTAAAGTCACCCCGTCACTAGTAAGCTACCACCAAACAACAAACAACTTCGTAAGCAAATTGTTCTCGTCTTTCATCCAGCATAAAGGGGATCGTTGCTCATTTAATAACAACAAAATATCTCTCTTAAAATCTAAAAAGTCTACGTATTTCTTATCATGAGTCGGATTTGCCAACCAATTGGTCTTTGACGGAATGTAAAACTGACAATTCTGAAATTGATCGAGTTGATTCACGAAAATATAGAACCCCTCTATACAATCCTTATTCAGAATTTTAAAAACAGGTTGAGTCCCATAAGGAATAAATAATTGCGCTTGAAAATGCACATATTGCCGCATTTCCTTCACATCAAATCCTTTTTTTTGAAGAATCTTTGATGTTTCTTCTAACCGTAACCTGGGAAGCTGTCTATTTTTCAGTTTTTCTATCTTCAGGTTAAGACTATCTTTTCTGTTTGGACCTACCCATTGTTCAATCTCCGAATTAGATACAGAAACATCCAACAAATAGAACTTAAAGACTGCTTCTAAATGTACCTGTTGTTCTTTGAGCTTAAAAATAAAGTCTAATTCTCCCAAGGTAATTTTCTCCTGTTGAATTTGAATGTTTTCAGAAATTGAATTGAAGCGAGAGTCATTGTTTAGCAAGTGTGAAAGAAATAACTCTACACGTTTTCCTAGTCGTAATTTATCAGAAACCTCTTTGTTAAAAATAAGTGATTGATTCGTGATGATGGAAAACTGCCCCAGTCCATCCACATCTCCATTCTTCCAGAGAAGTGGCGTTGATAAAAAACCATCGTATTGTGCTTGTATTTCTTTGCGAGCTGACATCAATTCAAATTTAGCTATTCTTTTTATCTTGCACACAAGAAAACTGAAATGGAGATAGATAAACGAACAGAATTTTGCCCTTGTGGAAGATTAGAGGTGTACACCCTGTGCTGTGCTCAAAAACATCAGCGTTTATCAAATGCAATCACAGCTGAAGATTTGATGAGGTCAAGATATACAGCCTTCACATTAGGAATGGGAGATTTTCTTCTAAAAAGTCATCATTCTACCACTCGCCCAACAAAAAATATTGCTGAAATAATCAAATGGGCAAAATCAGTAGAATGGCTTTTCTTAGAGGTTCTAAATGTAAAAGATGGAGGACGAAATGACCTTGTTGGATATATAGAGTTTAAGGCTCATTTTACAGAGAACAAGAAAAAATCATTCATCCATGAAAAGTCTAAATTCATTCGGGAAAATGGTGATTGGGTTTATTTAGGATTTTCAGAATGAAAAATTCAGCAATTTGATTCAATTTCCCTACCTTCGCGTATTCAAATTACAACAACAATGAGTCAAAAATATCCAACGTACAAAGGTTTAAACTTGCCAGAAGTGACCAGTCGTGTTATGAAGCAATGGGAAAATGATAACATTTTCCAAAAATCTGTTGACACACGAGAAGGTAAAGAACCTTTTGTATTTTTCGAAGGGCCTCCATCTGCAAACGGGCTTCCAGGAATTCATCATGTAATGGGGCGTGCGATTAAAGATATTTTTTGCCGATACAAGACCTTAAAAGGTTTCCAAGTTAAGCGTAAAGCTGGTTGGGATACTCATGGTTTGCCTGTTGAATTAGGTGTTGAAAAAGAATTAGGTATCACCAAAGAAGATATCGGTAAAAAGATATCCGTTGACGAATACAACAAAGCTTGTCGTGAGGCAGTGATGCGCTACACAGATGTTTGGAAAGATTTGACCAATAAAATGGGTTATTGGGTTGATATGGATGATCCATACGTGACCTATGATCCAAAATACATGGAGTCTGTTTGGTGGTTGCTTGGTCAGTTGTATGAGAAAAACCTCATTTACAAAGGATATACTATTCAACCATATTCTCCAAAAGCAGGGACAGGATTATCTTCGCATGAAATCAATCAACCGGGTTGTTACCGAGATGTGACTGATACGACAGTTGTGGCTCAGTTTAAAGTATTGAACAATGAGCAAATAGCACCTATTTTTGGGTTGTCGAGCGAAGTCGAGACACACTTCCTTGCATGGACAACAACCCCTTGGACCTTGCCTTCTAACACAGCATTGTGCGTTGGTCCTAAAATAGAATACGTTCTTGTAAAATCATTCAACCAATATACTTTTGAACCTATTCAGGTGATTCTTGCTAAAAATTTGGTTAATTATCAATTCTCAAAAGGATTCAAGCAAATCGAAGATGAGGCAGAATTAACAGCTTACAACAAAGAAGATAAAGGTATTCCATTCTTCATTGCTGGAGAATGTGTTGGTAAAGAGTTGGCTGGTATCCAGTACGAACAATTATTGCCTTTTGCACAACCTTTTGAGAACGCGGATAAAGCTTTTCAAGTGATTGTTGGTAATTTTGTGACAACAGAAGACGGTACAGGTATCGTTCATATCGCTCCAACTTTTGGAGCAGATGATGCCAAGGTTGCCGTTGAAGCAGGTGTTCCTGGAATGCTTGTCTTGGACGAAAAAGGTGAACCAAAACCTTTGGTAAACCTACAAGGAAAATTCTCAGATGCTATGGGAGAATTTGCTGGGAAGTACGTTAAAAACGAATATTACGATGAAGGAAAAGCTCCAAGTAAGTCTGCAGATGTTGAACTGGCCATCAAATTAAAGATAGAAAACAAAGCATTCAAGGTAGAGAAATATGTCCACAGTTATCCGCATTGCTGGAGAACAGACAAGCCTATATTATATTACCCTCTTGATTCTTGGTTTATCAAGGCAACAGATGGGAAAAAGAGAATGTCCGAATTAAATGAAACAATCAATTGGAAGCCTGCATCGACAGGTACAGGTCGTTTCGGGAAATGGCTGGAGAACTTAAACGACTGGAACCTTTCGCGTTCTCGTTACTGGGGAATTCCTATTCCTATTTGGTCAACTGAAGATGGTGATGAAAAAATCTGTATTTCTTCTGTTGCTCAATTGAAAGAAGAATGTGAAAAAGCAGTTTCCGCTGGTGTAATGACAGAAAACCCACTAAATTCTTTCGATATAAACGACATGTCGAAAGAAAATTATGCGAAAATTGACTTGCATAAAAACTACATGGATGCTATTACATTGGTTTCTAATTCTGGTAAAGCAATGAAGCGTGAAGCAGACCTAATTGATGTTTGGTTTGACTCTGGTTCTATGCCTTATGCACAATGGCATTACCCTTTTGAGAATAAAGAATTAATCGAACAAAATAAATCATATCCTGCAGATTTTATTGCTGAAGGTGTGGATCAAACAAGAGGTTGGTTCTATACCATGCATGCCATTTCAACAATGGTTTTTGATTCTGTAGCATATAAGGCTGTGATTTCTAACGGATTAGTGCTAGATAAGAATGGAGTCAAAATGTCGAAACGTTTAGGAAACACTGTAGATCCTTTCGAAACCTTAGATAAGTATGGGGCAGATGCTACTCGTTGGTATATGATTACCAATGCGCAACCTTGGGATAATTTAAAATTTGATGTAGAAGGAATTAAAGAGGTGCAACGTAAATTCTTCGGAACACTTTACAACACTTATTCTTTCTTCGCATTGTATGCAAATATTGACGGTTTTGATTATTCTGAACCAGATTTAGCATTGGAAAAAAGACCAGAAATTGATCGTTGGGTACTCTCTAAATTGAACTCATTGATTCAGAATGTTGA
>JAJRQP010000145.1 GCA_024280195.1 Bacteroidota bacterium
TACATTCAAGACCCTGATCAGAAAATGATTTTAGTCCACGACTTCTTAAGAATGTGGATGTTCTTGGTAGAATTAATTGGCATTGAAAAGGAAGATCCAAGTGAACCAAAATTAATTCTTTCGGTCGGTGATGCTCCAGCAGAAGATTCTAAATCTCAAGAAAACGAAGATTTGCAATTTGAAACAGAGTCTGAATTGGGCGATGAAGAAGATGATGAGTTTGATATGGGGGAATTTGATGATTATTATTGATTCTTAATGAAGAATGAAGAATTAAAAGTTAGTAATTAGCTTCGGGGGAAGAGGTGATTTGAAAAAATACAGTTTACATATCGCGATTCTATTTTTGCTGCTTTTTGTAGTTCAATTATTATATATCCCTAGTAAAAACTCTTTATATTTAAACATTCAGTCTGCTTTATACGTAGGAATATTCACCTTTTACGGTTTACGCTATTTATCGAAACAAATAATCATTTTTAAAGACAATTTAAAATTAATCATGGTGTTTTGTTGGGCCATTTTAAATGTATTGGGTCCATTTCATTTAATGAATTTGGTCATAATTATCTATCTATTAATTTTGATTTCAGCATTTTGGTTTCTTCTTGAATGTTATCATTATATAACTAATCAACCAAATGCCTTTACAGATAAAGGACAAGTTTTCCCTTTTATTGTTATTGCATTACTTCTTCATATGACATTTATAATGATAAAAGTAATGCATTGGCCTTTTGGTGGGATAGTACATTTATTTTCATCAATCATTTTCCCAATTACTTTCTTCCTTGAATACAGATGGATGAAGTCGAAGCAACAACCTAATTATTAATTCAATCCATGAAAGACGCAATAGGTCAAGCCATTCTAGATTACGCAAAAACGGGTAAAAACAAAAACATCATTGTAAAGTCAGACATTTGCGACGATGATGTTATTCCTTCGGAATACTTATTTCGTTCTTACGAAGAAATGCCAGCCATTGAGCAAGTTGCACTCAAAAGATGCGTAGGAAAAATATTGGATGTTGGTGCAGCAGCAGGAATACATGCGAGTTATTTAAAAGAGCAAAATTTGGATGTTCATTGCATCGACATCAGTGAGAAATCAGTGGAACATTTGAAATCAATCGGTCATTCTGCGGAATGTATCAACTTCTTTGATGTAGAAGATCAAAAATACGATACCGTTTTGATGCTCATGAATGGTTTAGGGATTGCTGGTTCATTATCTAAATTAGAATTGTTGTTGCTCAAAGCAAAATCATTACTTGCAAAGAATGGAAAAATCATTGCAGATTCTTCGGACATAAAATACCTCTATCAAGATGAAGATGGTGCGATGTGGTTAGACCTCAATGCAGAATATTATGGCAACTTCAATTTCCAAATGGTTTACGGAGAATACAAAACGGATTGGTTTGAATGGTTGTATGTTGATTTTGAGAAGTTAGAATTGGCTGCAACCAAAGTTGGGCTAGCAGTGAATAAAATTTACGATGAAGATGATCATTATTTGGTAGAGATGGCAATTATCAATTAAACAATATGGCATTACGTAGTGGCTAGTCGCGACTAGCCACTACGTAATGCCATATTGTACTATTTACTATCTTTGAAACATGATTAAAATTTTACTCTTTCTATTTATTCTGACAACAGGCAATGCGTTCTCGCAAAAAGTGCGCGTTCACGAATTCCCCATGGAAGAAAACGCCATTCTTTGGAAAATCACTGGAGAAAATGTAACAGAGTCCTGCTACCTTTTTGGAACCATGCACTTGATTGAAAAAGATTATTTTCTTTTCCCAAGAAAGCTAAAGAAAATAGTGAAGAAGTCTGAAGTCCTGATGATGGAACTCGCAGGTATGCCTGACCAAGCTGAAGCAATGGGTTACATTATGCTGAAAGAAGGTTCTTTCTTTGATTTTTTCACAAAAGAAGAAACGGACACTATTCTGCAATGGGCAAATGACAAATTTGGAATGAATGAACCAACGTTCAGAGCTGGATTCTCTCAAATGAAACCTTTTGCAGTGATGCAGCTCGCAACGCAGATACACTTTACAGGCAAAACAGAATCTTATGAAATGACATTTGATGCCTTAGCAAAAGAGAACGAAATTGAAGTGAAAGGATTGGAAACAGTTGCGCAACAAATGGCACTTTTTGATGACTTAACAGAAGAACAACAAGCTGAAATGTTGATGCAAACAATTAGAGATGGTGACAAAGGAATTGAAACCATTCAAGAAATGCAACAACTCTATCGAGCACAAAATATTGATGTATTGTACAATTTCATTAGCGACTCGGAAGGAATCATCAAAGAAGAGCAAGAAAAATTTCTGGATGATAGAAATCGAAATTGGGTTCCTCAAATAATTGAGCAAATTGCAAAAAAACCTACCTTTATTGCTGTTGGAGCAGGTCATTTGGGAGGTCCAAATGGAGTGATTCGATTGTTAGAAAAACAAGGTTATACATTAACACCTATTAAATTATGAAATACTTAATCATCTTTTTAAGTCTATTGATATTCACATCTTGCGCAACCTATTCTGAAGAAGAATTACAAAATTTTGATCAGCAAATCCAAGACTACCTTTCTAAGAAAGAAATAAGCGACTATCAGAAATCTGAATCAGGTTTGTATTACAAAATCATTGAGCAAGGAGAAGGAAAAAAAGTTCAATATAAAGATGTAATTTCTTTCAAGTACAGAGGAGAGTTATTAAGTGGGTTAGTTTTCGACGAGAAGAAAGAACCCATTGATTTTGAATTAAAAGAACTAATCGCTTGTTGGAAAGAGGTTATTCTTGAACTCAATGAAGGAGGAAAAGCATTCTTAGTTTCACCCCCACAGTTAGGTTATGGAGACCATAAATTAGATGACATTCCACAGAGTTCAATTTTAGTATTTGATTTGGAGGTTGTGGAATTGAAGTAGAGAATAAAAAAGGAATAGAATAGAAAGAAGAGGGAAAAATTGTTCCTCAGCCAAGTCTTTACAAACATCTTTTCCCTTAATTCTATGCCCCTCCCCACTTCCCTTCAATTATTCTCCCATTTTTAAACTAAATTAATTCCCTCTTCTATTGATAAAGCAAATTCAAAATCTTACTTTTGAGAGCAATTAAATAAACGCATAAATAAAACCGCATATATGAGCGTATTAGTAAATAAAGATTCTAAAGTTATAGTTCAAGGGTTCACAGGAAGTGAAGGAACATTCCACGCTGGTCAAATGATTGAATATGGAACAAACGTAGTTGGAGGAGTTACTCCAGGTAAAGGTGGTCAAACACATTTAGATCGTCCTGTTTTTAATACAGTTGCAGAAGCGGTTGAAAAAGCAGGAGCAGATGTTTCTATCATCTTTGTACCGCCAGCATTTGCTGCTGATGCAATTATGGAAGCTGCTCAAGCAGGAATCAAAGTGATCGTTTGTATCACAGAAGGAATTCCTGTAAACGATATGGTTAAAGCTGATGAGTACATCCAAGAATACGGAGCAACTTTAGTTGGACCTAACTGCCCTGGAATTATCACTGCTGGTGAGGCAAAGGTTGGAATTATGCCAGGATTTGTTTTCACAAAAGGAAACATTGGTATCATTTCTAAGTCAGGAACATTAACTTACGAAGCAGCGGATCAAGTTGCAAAAGCAGGTTTAGGAATTACAACTGCAATCGGAATCGGTGGAGATCCAATCATTGGAACAACAACCAAAGAAGCAGTTCAATTATTAATGAACGATCCTGAAACAAAAGGAATCGTAATGATTGGAGAAATCGGAGGTAACTTAGAAGCTGATGCTGCTCGTTGGATCAAAGACAACGGAACAAAACCAGTTGTTGGATTTATCGCTGGAGAAACTGCACCAAAAGGAAGAACAATGGGTCACGCAGGTGCAATTGTTGGTGGTGATGATGACACCGCAGAAGCAAAGAAAAGAATTTTGAAAGAATGTGGAATTCACGTTGTTGATTCTCCAGCACAAATTGGAGCGAAAATGGCTGAAGTAATGGGCGTAACAGCTTAATTCACAAAATAAATAGTAAAAAGCTTCCTTCGGGGAGCTTTTTTTTTCGGGATGTAGCTTAGTCCGGTTAAAGTACTCGTCTGGGGGGCGAGAGATCGGAGGTTCGAATCCTCTCATCCCGACAATAAAGTAATATTTTGTTACAAGTGCGCCATAATTCCTTCAGGAAATAAGGCCCAAATACCTGTTTTGATATTAGCAGCCTTTAAAGCATCATTTGTCCAAGAATTACAAGTTCTAAAAAGGTGATAAGAACGGTTTGCTTCATAAAAATTGTCTGAATCACTGTAACCTTTCCCTATAATTAAATCAGCTTTATCATTTTTCAATTGAAAACTAGACTTTACAAATTTTATGAGTTTAACATACTCTGTAGAGTTCAAGAAAACCTTTTTTCTACTTTTTGTTCTGATTGGTTCTGAAGAATAAGCAACATGCATAGCTGTTGGGCTTGGTAATAAGGCAGCGTTTAATGCAGTTGAAACCTTAAGCTCTGCCCATGTAGGAGTGTCAAGAAAGAATCCTTTATCTCCCCAGCCAATCGCTATAAAACTTGTATCCCCTACTTCACGATAATCAGACACCTCAATAAATTCAGTCCAATTAAAAATAGTGTTTTTCACTGGCAAACAAACATCCGTATGAACTCCGTTAGATTGAACATAAATGTACAAATCTCCATCATTCTTTATCTCACCAATCGTAATCATCCCACCGTACAAAGCAAATGCAAAGTAGAAAAAAAGAAAAGCAAAGAACAGCTCAATAAAAGTGAACAAATGTTTTAGGTATTTCATCAAACTAAAATTAACAGAATTATTATTTCCAAACAATTTATTAGACGTATAAATTTAACTTTGTATCATGCAAATCACCCAACTTGTTCTTGAAATCCGTAATAGTCGAAAGTTCTCCGACTACCAAGACTATTTTAAAAAGCACCCTGCCCAAATTTCAGAACTCGTTCAATTGATTGCAAAAAATGCAGAATATCCTCTAGAAGAATATTCATCTTGGATTCTCTCACATCTAGTCAAAACGCAGAAAGAAGAAGTTCAATTGTACTACGAATTACTTGTTGACATTCTTTTAGAGAATAAAAATCAGTCTTCAAGAAGAAATGTTCTAAACACCATTCTCGGATTAGAATTGACGGATTACAAAGAAAGTGAACTCATTGACCTGCTCATTTCCTACATTCAAGATTACGAAACAAAAGTTGCCTCACAAGTAAACTCCATGTACATTTTAGCAAAATTTGTCTTAAAACACCCTGAAATAAAAACTGAAATTTTAGAAATCATCGAACTTCATTCCGAGAAAAAAACACATTCCTACGATGCCGGGAGAAGGAAGTTTATCTATTTAACAAGAAAAATTATTTAGAATAATATTGAATATTAAATCTAAAATTCTGAATTAAAAAGTAAAAAAACACCTTGAAACAGGATCTACCTGTTCATTTAATCGTTTTTATTTCATTCTTACTCTTTTTTTTCACAATCACTCCCCCTCTAAAAACACCTATTAAAACAACTCATTCAGAGGTTTGCAAACATTTCTATTAAAAATAATTAAAACTTTATAGTACTATGTATTGCATAATACAATTTAAAACCTATATCTTTGTATAAAACAATTGGGTATGAAATTAGAAAATACCAAGGCGCAAATGCGAAAAGGAATTTTGGAATTCTGTATTCTTTCGATACTGGATAAAAAAGAAGCATACCCATCAGAGGTCATAGAAGCATTAAAAGATGCTAAATTGATTGTAGTTGAAGGAACCCTCTACCCGCTTCTGACTAGATTGAAAAATGCAGAATTACTCACTTATCGTTGGGAAGAATCTCCATCAGGACCGCCGAGAAAATATTATTCCCTAACAAAAATGGGAAGAGCATTCTTAGAAGAACTTTCAGGAACTTGGGCAGACCTCAACAAAGCAGTTAACAAAATCACGAAAAACAATTCAAAATGAAAAAGACAGTATCAATTAACATAAAGGGAATCAACTTCATCATTGAAGAGGATGCTTACGAATTGTTGCAAGATTATTTGGAGCGATTAGAATCAACCTTGAAAAATGAAGAAGGTAGTCAAGAAATTATCGAAGATGTGGAACTAAGAATTGCAGAAATTTGTTCTTCAAAAGTCGTTGATAATAAATCAGTTATCGAGAAAGAAGATATTCAAGAAATATTGGCAACCCTTGGTAATCCAGAAGATTATCTTGACGAAGAAAGCGAACATGAAAACGTAAATTATTCTTCCAGAAAAGATAAAATGACAGAAAGAAGGTTATTCCGCGACATGGAAAACGCAACAGTCGCAGGAGTATGTTCTGGTATTGCGAACTTCTTCAATATTGACGTTGTCATTATCAGAGCAATATTTGTTGTCTTCTTTTTATTCGCAGGGTTTGGTCTTCCATTATACCTCATTCTTTGGGTTATCGTTCCACAAACAAAAAGCACCATTGATAGATTAAGAATGAAAGGAAAACCAATCACCGTAGAAGCTGTTCGGGAAGAAGTTGAAAACGCAGCTGGCAAAATCAAAGATGGTTCGGTAAAGTTTGCCAATCGAATTAGAAAAGACGATGCTTACCAAAAAAGCATTTCGAGAGGAGGGAGAATTTTATCTTCTATTTTTGGACTGGGATTGATTGCTTTTGGGACGATTCTACTGGTCGTTTTAATCATATTTGGTTTGGCTGAAATGCAAGTAATTCCTGTTCATAGCAGCCAAGGATTTCTATCCATGCAAGAGTTTGGTTCTTTGTTTCTTGCCAATCAACAAGATTACAGTCTGTTTTGGTGGGGCTCCGTTCTAGCAACCTCTTCTGCAATCTTATTTCTCATACTACTCGGTTCTATGTTCATTTTTAGACTCTATAACAAATGGGCGAAA
>JAJRQP010000146.1 GCA_024280195.1 Bacteroidota bacterium
TAATTCCTGTGCAACCTTATGAATTTGCTGTTGTTCCAAACGACAGTGTTTCTGTGATAGCATCCACCAATAACCCCATTGCAGATTTCAATACGTATCGTTTTGAAATTGACACCATTGATTTTGAAGGTTCTCCAAGTCCTGCTCACCGTTTTGCTATCAAATCTGGTTTAGGTGGAATAAAAACTGTCAACCCTTCAGAATGGTTTTCTACTTCTTCTAATACTTCTTCGACTTTAATCTGTGAAGATAGTATGGTTTATTTTTGGAGAGTAGTTATTGATGGTGACACAAATTGGAAAGAAAGCTCCTTCCAATACATCCCAAACAAAGTAGGTTGGGGACAAGACCATTTCTACCAATTTAAAAATAACGGATTTAACAATGTTGACTATAACAGAACTACTCGCCAAAGAGATTTTTCTCCTAAAGTAAGTGATATAAGTTGTACTGTAACAAGCACTCTTCCTGCTTACGATTCAGAATATAGCATTAACCTAATTTCTCAAGATTATGGTGTCTGTTTTGCTACTCCAACTCTTCATGTTGCTGTAATTGATCCTGTTACACACGAGTCTTGGGGCACAAAATTCACCGATGGAGGAGGAATTATTCACAACCCTACACATGATTTTGGAAACATTAATAACAACGGAGGATGTAGAAATAGAGTAGAAAAGTACTTCTTATTTCGAGAGAATGACCCCGCACAATTAACAGCATTTCAAGACATGGTTCTCAACCAAGTTCCGGACGGACATTATATATTGATTTATTCTCCACTATATACTCGCTACGATTTATGGGATGCAACTGACTCTGTTAACATGTACAACACTTTCGCAACTCTAGGCTCTGATAGTATTATTCCTGGTAGAGAAAATTTCCCTTTTGCATTCTTTGTAAAGAAAGGTGATCCGTCTACAGTTGTTGAGAGAGTTTCACAAAGCGCCAATGATGATTTTACCATTTACGCAACACTTGTTGGACCCTTAAATGAAGGGACAGAAGTTGCTCCGTTAATTGGACCAACAACTAATTGGGGAACACTTCATTGGAAGCAAGATCCAACCGAGGTATCGTCTAATGATTCTACTATACTCAAAATAAAAGCATACGATAACTCTGGCGCATTGCAGATGCAGATTGACACCTCTTTCACGTTGAATGATTCAATTCTTAATTTGAATGCATTAATTGATGCCAACTCCTACCCTTTTATTAGTTTGGAAGCCTATTATTCTGACACAGTGAATCTGACTCCAGCACAAATTGATAGATGGCATGTACTATACAGCCCTGTTCCTGAAGCAGCGATTGATGGTTCTACTCAATATTTCTGGTCTGCGATTGGTGATACCGTAAACGAAGGTGAATTTGTGAAATTTGCTGTCGATGTAAAAAATATTTTTTCTGTTGACATGGATTCTTTGCTCATTAAATATTGGGTAGAAGATGAGAACCATGTAAGACAATACATTAGTTATTCTAGACAAGATTCTTTACGAGTTGGAGAAACCTTAAGAGATACCATTGAATTCTCTACCAACTTCTTTGGAGGGGTGAATATTTTATGGATGGAGGTTAACCCGTATGTGAATGGCAGCGTATTTATCACTGACCAACCTTAACAAGAACATTTCAACAACCTTTTGCAGTTGCCTTTTAGTGTTTATCCAGATGATCAAAACCCATTGCTTGATGTTACTTTTAACGGAGACCATATTCTGAATGGAGATATCATTGATCCAAATAGTGAAATATACATCACACTCAAGGATGATAATGAATATTTAGTAATGAACAGTGATGCAGATACTTCGCAGTTTGGTATTTACTTAACAGATCCTACTGGTCAGCAAACTAGAATTCCTTTTGTGGATGGAAATGGAAACACGATCATGCAATGGATTCCTGCGAACAATCAAAACATGCGATTCAAAATTATTTGGCCAGCTGCTTTTGAGAAAGATGGAACTTACACTCTTTTCGTTCAAGGTTCTGACAAAACTGGCAACCTATCTGGCGACATTGAATACCGTGTAAGTTTTGAAATCATCCGGGAATCGACAATTACCAACATGATGAACTATCCGAATCCTTTTAGTACCAGTACTCGTTTTGTATTCACGTTAACAGGGTCGGAAGAACCAGATGACATCATCATTCAAATAATGACAGTGACTGGCCGTGTTGTAAGAGAAATTACAGAAGATGAATTAGGACCGATTCAAATTGGAAGAAATATCACAGATTACGCTTGGGACGGAACGGATGAATTCGGAGACCCTTTGGCAAATGGAGTCTATCTATACACGGTCAAGGCAAAAATCAATGGTGAAGACATCAAACGTCGTGAGTCAGGAGCAGATCAGTTTTTTGAGAAGAGCTTTGGTAAGATGTATCTTTTGAGATAGACTCGTTCGCTATGCGAGCTTTTAGACCGCTACGCTGTTAGACTCATTCGCTTCGCTCATTGTTAGACACGCCTTCGGCTTTTAGACTGAAGTGATGAGTGATGAGTGATGAGTGATGAACGAATTAATTTATAGTAGACAACCTATAATGAAGTTCTTTTTGAAATCAACATCCACATTCTCCAACAAGATCAACTATTTCTGATTGATTGTCTTTCGATATAATTTCTAAGGAACCTTTATATTGCCAAGTTTCGTCAATTTGACCTTCTTGTTTCATCTCAATATTAATCGTATAAGAATCATTGAACCAGGTTTCAATCTTCATTTTTTCAACATCTGCTTCAAAACTTTTTATCGATAATTCTTCTTGTTGCCCATTGATTATTACGAATGCTTTCTCTTCGAAATCATCGAAATAAATGAACTTTCCTGCTTCAAAATCATTCTTTGACAAAGAAAAGTAACAAGAGCAACCATCAATTTCATGTGGTGTTGATTCAAAGGGAGAAATGACAATCTCTTGAACATTCTCAACAATTTCTTCCTTCTGACCTTTTTTCTTGGTTTCTGAACATCCAACAAAAATGGAAATCAAGGTAATGATTATTATGTATTTCATATCTCTTTAAAAAAATCGGCAACTAAATATCGCCGTATCGTCAACTAAATCCAATTTTCCTTTCCATTCGTCTAGTTTAGAGAAAATAAGGCTATTCATGTCTTCCATTGAAAGTGGGTAATAGCTATTGACCAATTTGACTAAGCGTTCGGAGCCAAAAAACTCTTCCTTATCATTCTCCAACTCAACCACTCCATCTGTATAAAGAACAATCGTAGTGTTTGGAGCAAGTATCTTTTCTCCGACATTGATAAAAGGTAATTCGTCTAACATTCCTAATCCAATGCAACCTTGATCTAACTCTTCAACACTCTTACCATTAGTAATAAAAGGGTAATTATGACCTGCATTGACATAGGTTAGTTTTCGAGAATTCACTTCATAATGAGCCAAGAAAAAAGTAATAAACTTCTCCCCTTTTGCGTTTCTCATCACCTTATCATTCAATTCAATCATCAATAACTCAATGTCAAATTCTTGATGTTCAAACAAAGTTCTTATCGTTGCTTGGAAATTAGCCATCAACATAGCTGCAGAAACTCCTTTTCCTGAAACATCGGCTATGCAAATGACATATTCATCGTCTTTTAGCTGAATGAAATCGTAATAATCTCCACCGACCTCATGACGAGGTTTATATTTGGCTGAGATATCCATCTGCTTATTGGTCGGTAAATCTTCTGGAAAAAGCATTTTTTGCATTGAAGAAGCAATCTCCAATTCTCGCTTGTATCTCTCTTGATGGACATTGATCTTTGCCATTCTCTTATTCTCAACAGCAACAACAATGATATTAATTAAGGTCTGAATAAAACTCATGTAATTGAGTTCATTGCTATAATGACGGCCATCGTATTCAACACCTTTTACTAAAAAATAAGCCAATGCTTGTTCTTTATGAAAAACTGGGACGATAACATCAAACTCTTGCAGTAATCGAGATTGAGAAGATTCAATCATGGTGATTTCTTTGAACCTTCCTAATTCTGACGGAATATCATAATCATTGACACGACCTCTAAATCCTTTTCTGAGAATACAATCCCAACCATCTTGTTTATTGAATAGCAAAAACTTATCGTA
>JAJRQP010000147.1 GCA_024280195.1 Bacteroidota bacterium
CTCTAGGATTAACTTGAAAGCGAAGAACAGTTGCGCTGTCAACGGGAATGATTTGCTTAGAGATAATATAGGCAACTTCCATTGGTTTTTTTACACTTAAAACCCACGCTTCTTTTGAACCATTATTCTCCAAAATAATATCAACGTAACGAGAAGAGTATGATTCTAAATCACCAAAATTATGTTTGATGGTATTGAACACGACTTGTGATTCTCCCATAAATGAGAAAAAAAAGACTATAAACGATATGATTATTGTTCGCATGTTCAAATCTACTACAAAAACGGTGCAAAGATGAATTTGTTACATTATAGTGTTAAATCGATGTCGTTTTACTTTTACATTTAGAGTTGAGCGTTTAATATTTTACATTTTTAATATCCAATAAGAAAAAGCGAATGAGCTTTTGATGGCATCCAACAGAGGAATGATAAAGGTTTGGTTCTAGTGTTAAATCGATGTCGTTTTACTTTTACATTTAGAATTGGACATTTAATGTTTTACATTCTTTTAATATCCAATAAGAAAAAGCGAATGAGCTTTTTGATGGCATCCAACAGAGGAATTAATAAGTGTTTTACCTCAAACAAAAAGCCAATAAAGTATCCAAAAACTCATCCGCTTGTTCTGCATGAACCCAGTGACCAGCATTTTCAATGGTTTTAATTTCAACATCAATAAAATGCTCTTCTATGGATGAAAAATCTTCTTCTAATATATAGTTAGACATTGCTCCACGAATAAACAAAGTAGGAACAGCGATTTCTTCCAATGGAATTTCCGCAAGAATATTCGGCATATCTCTTTCCAAAACGTCAACATTCATTCTCCAAGCTAACTTACCTTTCTCCTTCCAATAGAGGTTCTTCAACAAGAATTGCTTAATGCCTGTATTGTCGATAAACTCACTCATTTGTTCTTCTGCCTGACGACGCGCAGTAATATTCGGCAAGTCTACTGCGTGGATTCCGGCTAAAATATGTTCGTGATGCATCGGATAAGCTTTAAACCCGATATCTACAATGACTAACTTCTCCAATAAGTCTTCGTGGTCGTCTGCAAATTGCATCGCAACCTTCCCTCCCATAGAATGCCCAATTAAATGAACCTCATCAAGTTGCAATTCTTGGCACAATTCAAAAACATCATCTGCCATGAGTTGATACGAAATTTCTTCCGACCAATCAGAATGACCATGATTTCTTAAATCAACTAAAATGACATGAAAATATTCTGCTAGTTTTTTTCCATGCGTTTGCCAGTTATCTGAGAAGCCAAATAAACCATGAAGAATTATTAACGGGCGACCTTCTCCCATTTCTCGGTAATGCAATTTCATAAGCGTAAAACTAATAGGAAAAAACGTTCCTTACAATTGGATTTTAATAAAAAAGGTAAAATTATCCCGGAAGCAACCCAGATAGAATGTCTAATAGATTAGGTATTTCAAAAGAAGAACGAGTAGCTTCAATGGGAGTTTTTGCAATATGAGGACAAGCACTACTCGTTTTGGTTGAAGTGTTTTCATGTATCCTTTTAGAACTCGTCTCACCAATCTTAAACTGATTATTGTTTATTTTAGAAACAATTTCTTTCATTTCTTCTAGCGTAATAATATCACTGTTGTAAGAAATCGTAGTGACATTCGTTTCACGACCTGTCTCAAAATCAAATTCAATGCTTGAAACTCCATTCGTTTTTCTCAAAGCTTTTTTGATAGAACCACCACAAGCCATGACACAAGCCATCCCATCAACCTCCATTGTTGCAACCATATTCGGTAAAGCGACCACTTTTTCTTCAGGAACTTTTGCTATTGGATTTTCAACCTCCAATTCTTCTTCTGAAGATTGACAAGAAAATAAAATAGTAGATGCGAATGCGATGTATAAAAACTTTTTCATAATTCGAATGCTTTAAGAAGGGCAAATATACACTAAAACTTCATTTGAATAAAATAACAAATGTTAAAAGAAGTTCGGGGGCTCAGGTTTCAAGAACTTCAACCTTCAGTCCATCATCTGCACTTTTTCCTATCTTTGTAAAAAAAGCACACGTGAAAATTAAACAGGCTGAATTTGTAATTTCCAATACGGACATTGACCTTTGTCCAAAGGATGGAAAACCGGAATATGCATTTATCGGAAGATCCAATGTGGGGAAATCATCTTTAATCAATATGATTACCGATCATAAAAAGTTGGCAAAAACCTCTGGGAGGCCAGGAAAGACGCAATTAATCAATCACTTTATCATTAATGACGAATGGTACATTGTTGATTTACCGGGATATGGATATGCAAAAGTGTCTAAAAGTTCTCGTGCTTCTTGGGAGAAGTTTATTTCAGAATTCCTTACAAAAAGAGAAGAGTTGGTAAACGTTTTTGTGTTAATTGATTCTCGTTTAGAACCTCAAAAAATTGACATGGAATTCATGAACTGGTGTGGACAAAAACAAATTCCTTTCTCAATGGTTTTTACCAAAATTGATAAATTATCAAGCACTGCTTTGCAAAAGAATTTAGCAAAATACAAGAAAGAAATGTTAAAAACATGGGCGGAATTGCCTCCCGTTTTTACGAGTTCTGCAACAAGTAAATTTGGCAAAGAAAAGATTCTCAATTACATAGAAAACATCAACAAAGCAATTGCAAAATAGCCCCAAGAGTGACCTATGTCACATTTTAACTTGAGAATAATCCTCAAATTTGCACTATCAAATAAAAACATCGGAATTATGAAAATAGAACAAATATTTACAAGTTGTCTTGCTGAGATGGCTTATTACATTGAATCAAATGGTGAAGCAGTAGTGATTGATCCTTTAAGAGAAACCGCTCCTTATACAGAAAGAGCTGACAATGATAATGCAAAAATTAAGTACATTTTCTTAACGCATTTTCATGCAGATTTCGTTTCTGGTCATGTTGACTTAGCGAAAAAAACAGGAGCAACAATTGTTTATGGACCAGGTGCAACTGCAGAGTATGAACTCTACAACGGTTCTCATGGTGAAATTTTTAAAGTAGGAGATATCACATTGGAGTTATTACATACTCCTGGACATACTATGGAATCTAGCTCTCTCTTATTAAGAGATGCAGAGGGTGTTGAGAAATGTCTATTCTCTGGTGATGCATTATTTATCGGAGATGTTGGTCGTCCCGATTTAGCAATTAAACAAGGAGAATTAACTGAGGAAGATTTAGCGAAGCATTTATTTAACACCCTAAGAAATGTTATCATGCCGTTGCCAGACGACATCATTGTTTACCCAAATCATGGAGCAGGTTCTGCGTGTGGTAAAAACATGAGTAAAGAAACTTACGACACTTTAGGTCACCAAAAAGAAGTGAATTACGCATTGCGTGCTGATATGACTGAAGATGAATTTGTGAAAGAGGTCCTTACTGGATTAGTTGCTCCTCCACAATATTTCCCAAAGAATGCTGGAATGAATAAAGGCATCAACATGGAAATAGATGAGATTGTAAAAAGAGGAACAAAAGAATTATCTATCGAAGAATTTAAATCATTGGTTGCTGATGGAGCACTAATATTAGACACCCGTCATCAAACAGAGTTCATTAAATCACATATACCAGGTTCTATTTTTATAGGGTTGGCTGGTGGATTTGCTCCTTGGGTAGGTGCATTAATTGAGGACATCAACCAAAAAATTGTTCTTGTTACTGATTTTGGAAAAGAAGAAGAGGCGGTAACTCGTTTGTCAAGAATTGGCTATGATAACTCTTTAGGAATTTTACCTAATGCTATAACTGCATGGTCTGAAGCAGGAAATGAACTAGCTTCAATTAACCAAGTAACTCCTGAAGAGTTAGCAAACTTATCTGGAGTTAACATTTTAGATGTCAGAAAAGAGTCTGAATATTACTCAGAAAGAGTTATTGACGCAATTAACCAGCCATTAGATACAATCAACAAAACAATTGCAGATATGGACAAAGACAAAACATATTATGTTCATTGTGCTGGAGGTTATCGTTCTGTGATTTTTAATTCAATTGCAAAAGCAAATGGCATTCATAACTTAATTGATGTTGCTGGTGGATTTGGGGCAATGAAAAATGTTCCTGCATTTAATATGTCAGAATACGCTTGCCCAACGACGATGTTGTAAAAACACCTTTTTTATTGTTTTAATATAGTGACGGGGTGACTTTAAGTCACCCCGTCACTATATTCACTAAAGAAATTGTTACTTTTGCGACATGGCACAAAAAGAAGACAACCTGAAGGATATCATTTCACATGCAAAAGAGTATGGATTTGTTTTTCCTTCATCGGAAATATACGATGGATTATCAGCAACTTATGACTACGGTCAATTGGGTTCTGAATTAAAAAATAACATCAAACAATATTGGTGGAAATCAATGGTGCAAATGCACGAGAACATTGTTGGAATCGATGCAGCCATTTTTATGCACCCTTCAGTATGGAAAGCTTCTGGGCACGTTGATGCATTTAACGACCCATTGATTGACAACAAAGATTCTAAAAAAAGATACCGAGCAGATGTTCTTATTGAAGATCATATTGAGAAATACCGTGCTAAAATCAATAAAGATGTTGCCAAAGGATTAAAACGTTTTGGGGATGACTTCAACAAAGAGGAATTCTTAAAAACAAACCCAAATGTGCTTCGGAATCAAGCTAAGATTGATGAGATTGAAGCAAGAATGAAAGAAACATTGACCAATGAAGATTTGGAAGGGGTTTATAACCTCATCATGGATTTAGGAATTGCTTGTCCTGTTTCGGGTTCTAAAAATTGGACAGAAGTGCGTCAGTTTAACCTGATGTTCTCTACAGAATTAGGTTCTGTTTCTGGAGAATCGGCAAAAATTTATTTGCGGCCAGAAACAGCTCAAGGTATCTTCGTTAACTTCTTAAATGTGCAAAAATCAGGAAGAATGAAAATTCCTTTTGGAATTGCACAAATTGGGAAAGCATTTAGAAATGAGATTGTTGCAAGACAGTTTATTTTCAGAATGCGTGAGTTTGAACAAATGGAAATGCAATTTTTCGTTCGTCCTGGAGAAGAGATGAAATGGTACGAATACTGGAAAGATCAGCGAATCAATTGGCATAAGAAAATTGGACTAGGTGAAGAAAATTACCGTTTCCATGATCATGTTAAATTAGCTCACTATGCAAATGCCGCTGCGGATATTGAATTTAATTTCCCAATGGGATTCAAAGAATTGGAAGGAATCCATTCTAGAACTGATTTTGATTTGAAGCAACACCAAGAACATTCAGGAAAGAAATTACAATATTTTGACCCAGAAATCAATGAGAATTACGTTCCTTATGTGGTAGAAACATCTATCGGATTGGATAGAATGTTCTTAGCTGTTTTAAGTTCTTCGTATAAAACAGAACAGTTGGAAAATGGGTCCGAACGATCTGTTCTTTCTCTTCCTGCAGCTCTAGCGCCTTATAAGGTTGCTGTGATGCCATTGACTCGTAAAGACGGTTTACCAGAGAAAGCCCGAGAGATTTTAGCTTCACTGAAGTTTGATTTCAACTGTCAATACGATGAGAAAGATTCTCCTGGAAAAAGATACAGAAGACAAGATGCAATTGGAACTCCATACTGCGTCATGGTAGATCATCAAACATTAGAAGACAATACGGTTACGATACGTGATAGAGATACGATGTTGCAAGAACGTGTTTCAATTCAAGAATTAAATGCGTTGATTGGCGAGAAAGTTTCCATGAAAAATTTATTGATGTAACATTAATGTGTGTAGTGGGCAGTCGCGACTAACTCCTACACACATTATACTACTATTTCTTTGCCATCTTCTCCTTTGCCATCGAAACCAATACGATAATTAAAAACACCCATGGTGCTCCATGCATTGCTACATCAATCCAATCCATAGCCGCCATTGGTCTACCTAATCGCAAGTTTTGAAATTGTTTCCAGATATGAGGTTCAGGAGTAAATGGTGATAATCCTAATGTTAAACTAGCAATCGCAGCTAATCGTAAATATTTTTGCATAATCTTTTGAGTTAAGTAGAAAACTTATTCTGACTTTTTTGATTCGATAAAAGGTTCAACTTGTTGTTGA
>JAJRQP010000148.1 GCA_024280195.1 Bacteroidota bacterium
CTTTTTGCCCCTTCGTGAATGTTTTTTTGCAAGGCAACTTCCGCTTGCAAGTTTTCGTTGTCGGCTAATTTTGCTTCAAAAGCCTGTTGATCTTCTGCATTTAATTCTCCCTGCAGGTACTGTTCTATGATACGTGTTATATTTGGATTCATGGTCTTAAAATTTTGAGTTCATTACTAATTCTTCGGATTGCAATTCAATTACTTGCTCCTTGACTTTATTGATGCAGCGGTATTTTTGCGCCTTTGCAACTTTGTCATTTCGCAATCCTACTTTTTTGGCGATTTCTATCATGTTCCAACCTTTTCCGTAGAATAATTGGAGAATTTGTTGGCACTGTTTGCCAATTTTAGTCATCGCTTTCTCAATGAGTTGAAATTTTAATTCCTTCTGAAACCAATCATCGTTTTGATAATCTTCTATTTCAGGCAATTCTTCGGAAGAACTTCTTCCTTTCTTTCTCGCCTGATTGTACCATAAGAATTTACAGGTGTTTTTTACATAGTGAAATGGTTCTGTGGTTAATTCAAAGTCATCGCTCTCTACTTTTCTGACATAGATGAGCAACGCTTCTTGGAAAATGTCTTCCGCTTCAGTAGCGCCACAACCTTTCGATTTCAAAAACTTTCGGATATCCGGCCAATTCTTGTAGAGCTTTTTCAACTCTTGCGAAGTGACTTTCTGTTCTTTTTCTTTTTGCATTCTGTGTGTTTACTACTAGATGTCTTGAATGATTAAAGGTAAACAAAATAAGTAAGGGGGTGGTGAAGTGAGGTTGATCAAATCATTTCATCAATTCTATTTGAAGAAGGAATTTCAATTTGAATTGATTTTTCTTTTTTAAGAATTACTGGGTGAGATATAAAAAGTTGGACACTGAGTTAAGATACAATTGTATAAATTAACTTAGTAAAATATATCAAGATGAGAAAGTGATAGCTTTTGAAGAACAAACGGTAGTGCTGTTAAATTTACAGCAAGTTTTAAGCTCAACGCTATAAAACTCACTCAAAATACGTTGAAAAATAAAGTTTAAATAAATAAAATATGAAAAAATTAAGTGTAATAGGAGTAGCAATAGCAATAATAGGATTATTAGCTGGGGTATATTGTCAATTTGTAATTGTACCAGCATACAGTGTTTTTGATATAGAAAGAATAAGTGATGCACAAATTCCACAATGGCGTAATTTAGGTGATCAAATTTTTTTGATGGGAAGCATAGCTCTATTTTTAGGAATATTAGCAGCTTTATTTGATTGTTTGCCGGAATTAAAAAGCAAAAAATGGGTTGGATTGCATTAGTTTTAGGCTTAGTATCATTATTGCTTGGTGCTATGCAATCTACACACATGTTTGATTAAATAATAATACACAGAAAGTAATGGTATGGGGATTACCACCAAAATACGAAATGGTTCATCAGTTTAAGATGTACTCATAAATTTTGATTTTGAATTTTTTCTGGAACTACGAATCATATAGGGGAGGGAACTTCCGTGACCTAGCAATGTTTGTATGGTAATTCCTCACTGATTCGAAATTATGCCAAAAACCAATTCTCTCAACTTATAATTCACAGATTCTTTTATAACCAGTGGTTTCGAGCAATCTCAACGATTTACTGTTGATAATCTAACCTGCTTATTTTCATTAACTTGTAGTTTTTTTAACTACATTTAACTATAACCAATAAATAAAAAATAATGACAAAAAAATTAACAGCAGAATTTATCGGAACTTTATGGCTAGTTCTAGGAGGTTGCGGAAGTGCCGTGCTAGCAGCAGGTGTTCCAGGTGTAGGAATTGGACTTGTTGGAGTTTCTCTAGCGTTCGGACTAACAGTTTTAACAGGTGCTTATGCATTAGGACCAATTTCTGGAGGTCACTTTAACCCTGCAGTATCAATCGGCTTATGGCTGGGAGGAAGGTTCGACAAAAAAGAACTTTTACCATATATTGGATCTCAAATTCTTGGAGGGATTGCCGGTGCTGCAATTTTGTATTTAATTGTGAGTAGTTCTGCAGATTTTCAGGGAATTAGTTCTGACCCAGGTGCATTTGCTACTAATTTTTATGACGCCAATGTTTATGGTGTTAATTTTGGATTAGTAGGAGCTTTAGTAACTGAAATTGTAATGACCTTTATGTTTCTAATGGTTATTCTAGGAGCAACTCATAAGAATGCATCTCCAGCTTTTGGCGGATTAGTAATTGGTTTTGCTCTTACTTTAATTCATTTAATCAGTATTCCTGTTACAAACACATCTGTGAATCCTGCAAGAAGTATTGCAGTAGCTATTTTTGCAGATGCGAATGCAATGGGACAGTTATGGTTGTTTATTGTTGCGCCAATTGTTGGAGCAGTTTTAGCTGGTTTAGTCGCTAAGTTCTTATTCTCAGAAAAAGGGGAGTAGGGAAAAAATAAACATTTACTGAGCAGTCATCTTCGGATGACTGTTTTTTTTATGACAAATAATCTCTGCTAACGCATGAAGAATAAACGAACAATGTCATTAAGTTAGAGTGAGGTGACATGAAAAATGGGAGACTAAATTAAGTGATGTGTTTTGGTGAAGACCTTTGTCGACAACGTCTTAATAACAACGCGAAGTTTTAAATTACAATAGCTTTAAATAAAAAAAAATGCCGAAGTAGAACTTACTTCGGCATTTTTTTATTGGTATTAAAACCCGTTTACGTGGTTCGTATCTTCCTACTCTTATCGAATAACATTCACATGTCCTGTCTTAGAATGTCGTTTATCGGTCATCGTCTCCTTGAAATCAATTTTCCAAGTATAAGTTCCATCTTGCGCAATTTTACCATGATATGTTCCATCCCATCCGAAACTAGAATCATAACTCTCAAATACAACTTCTCCCCATCGGTTGAAGATTGTTAAATGGTAGTCATAAGGATCATAACCTGATGTAAACACAGGTATAAATCGTTGATTCAATTCATCGTTATCTGGAGTAAAGGTATTTGGTACATAGAATATCAAGACATCTTCGATACTAATGACTTTTGTGATGGTGTCATTACATCCGAATGCTGTATAAGCAATCAACGTTACTGCGTAACTTGCAGGCTCGTCCGAAGGGAATATGTGATCTGGATTGGTGTCAAAATTTGAAGGTGATCCATCACCAAAGTCCCATGAATATGAATCAGCAGAAGTAGATGTGTTTGTGAAGCTTACCTCTGAATCTAATAAATCATTCTCAAATTCATCTGCTTCAAAGTTGGCAATAGCTTGTTCGTGAACAGTGATGTAATCGGTATATGTTAAACTTGAAGTACATCCATTATCATCAACGACGCTTAATGTTACGTCATAACTACCATTACTAGCATAAATGTGAGATACTGTATTACAACCTGTTCCTGTAAAACCATCTCCGTAATCCCAAGAACAATTCACAGAGTTTCCAACTGTTAAGTTTGCAAATACAACCTCTAAAGGTTCACAACCTGAAAGTACATTTCCAGAGAAAAGAACAATTGGGTTAGGATTAACTGTAATAGTTACATCGTCTGTGTTAGAACATCCGTTTGCATCTGTTGCTGTTACTGTATAAGTGTTTGTCACGATAGGGGAGAATGGGGTATTGTCAATGACTCCATTGTTCCAAACAATATTGGCGTTACTCGGATTGTTAGCTGTTAAAGTAACATTGTCTCCTTCACAAATTGCAGCATCAACTCCAGCGTAAATTGATGGAAGTGGATTGACTAAAACTGTAGAAGTCAATGCTAATACATCCGAACAAGTTCCGTCATCAACTAAGGTGATATTCATAGTTTGGTTAGATGTTGCTCCTGAAACAGAAATAATAGACGTTCCTCCGGTCAGAACAGTCGTTACGTTTCCGACTCCTAAGTTGTAAGTTACTGTTGCACCAACAGTCCCTGTGATAGTGAAGAGTGCATCATCTCCAGAACAAATAGGTCCGTTATTTACTACCGAAGCAATTGGTAATGGATTAACTACAACTGAAGAAGTCAATGCCAATACATCAGAACAAGTTCCATCATCTACAAGAGAAATGTTCATTGTTTGGTTAGCAGTTGCTCCCGCTACTGTGATAATAGAGGTTCCACCGGCAAGTACAGTAGTTACATTTCCTGCGCCGATGTCATAAGTTACTGTTGCACCAACAGTCCCTGTGATAGTGAAGAGTGCATCATCTCCAGAACAAATAGGTCCGTTATTTACTACCGAAGCAATTGGTAATGGATTAACTACAACTGTAGAAGTCAATGCCAATACATCCGAACAAGTTCCATCATCTACAAGAGAAATGTTCATTGTTTGGTTAGCAGTTGCTCCCGCTACTGTGATAACAGAAGTTCCACTTGTAAGTACAGTAGTTACATTTCCTGCACCGATATCATAAGTTACCGTTGCTCCAACAGTTCCAGTGATTGTGAATGTTGCATCTTCTCC
>JAJRQP010000149.1 GCA_024280195.1 Bacteroidota bacterium
CATGAATTAAATAAGCGCGTCATTTTGGTTATTGATGATGTGGAACAGAAAATGGATTGTGCTTACCGAACCACAGATGTTCCAGACTTAGAAAAATACTATCAGATTGAAAAAGAAGGAATGATCAATCTTGGAGATCGCTTTCGTCTGGACTTTGTCGCTTTCGAATCTGGAAGCACAGAATTACTCAATTTTGACAAAAACCATGATAAATATGCTTCCTTGGCGGCATTTATTCTTTGTCATCCAGGTGTTAAATTCCAACTTTCGGTGCATTCTCAGTCTAACCCTTCTCAAAGAAGTACGCATTTGTCAATGGATCGATCAAACGAATTACTCAAGAAATTAACATCGACATTCAATCTTTCCACCTCGCGATTAACAGCGAATGGAATGGGAGGGAGAAGCCCAATGATTCCTCAAATGATTCTTGATGAGCTCCAAAATGATCCAAAGAAGCTAATTGAGCTTAGAAAATTGAACGAACGCGTCGAACTTGAAGTGATCGGAATAGGTGCATTCAATGATGCGGTAACAAGCAGTCAATTGCGAATTCATGATGCAGAAACAACCCGAGAAATATTGTATCGAGGCTACACACATCAGTTAATTATTCAATCCTATTTTGATTTTGATTCAATTCAACCAATTGCAAGTAATAACGACCTAGACTCGAAGTGTACCAAAACGGCTGCCAAGACCTGGGAGTTGAGCCTCGCAGTGGACAAAGGTGCTCCAAACACAGTGCATTTATCTTTCTTGGGTTGGTCGAAAGGTAAAAGTCGTTTTATTTATACTCACGCCTATCACGTTGCAGACCTTGGAAATCCATCAGTATATATTGGCGAACAAAAGATTTCTGATGTTGATTTAAGCGTTTTAAAGGATGAAGATTTGTTTACCCAACCTCAGTTCAATTTGAAATATGATACTGCTGTGTATCACCTCAAGAAGACTTTTGAGATCGATTACATTTACCTCCAAGTCGGCAAGAACAAAACAATCGTGGATGGTGGGAAGTTATCCAAGAGGGTTATGAAGTTGCTGAAACGGGCAAAAGCTGAAACCAATATTTGGTTTGCTGCCGTAATTTATCAAAAGAATATCACGCTTTCAATTGGTCAAGGCTACGATAAGAAAAGTGGGAAACGTCGCTCGAAAACTAAGTTTTATCCTGATTATATTGGGAGGAATCGAATACGGTAGGTGTAGCGATTAGTTATCTGTATTAGACTGAAGGTGATGAGTATAACTTACTGTTTATGAAGCCTTTAACGTATCCATAGACTCCGCTTTGATTGATTTCTATCTTTGATTTACTCACGTATTGCCCAGTGATTTATATATGCTGTCGTGTTTTCGTACTTTTCCTGTTCTATTTATAGCGTTGGCTAAAACCCGTACAGTACTGCAATCATTTTGTTATTCTCCGCTTCAAGGTTTATGTCATAATCTCCAGAAATTTTAACTTGTTCGATAATCAGCTTAATACTTTCTGTTATAACTTTTTTTTGTTTATTATTTGGTTGTAAAAATGGAATAACTTTTATGTAATTAGACGAATTGTTCGTTGAAGGATTTATTGTTCTTATTAATTTATTACAAGTTGGCGAATTAAAGAATGCAAGTAAATAATATATTAAATCCTCTTTTTTAGGAAAAATCCCTACTATTGACTGATCAAAAAGTCTATTCTCAATAATAGCTCCAGTTATTGAACTCGAACTGACCATTGGTATAGCTATACCCTTTCTAAAATAAAAAGAAGGATTTTGATAACGAGCTTTCTTATCTTTCTTGTAAAACCTAACTAAGTCACTTGACCATTCCATAAACCAATTATCAGCTTTGTAATATCTTACATTGCCACCTTTAACAATTGGTACATATATTTTTCCATTTTCAATTCCATCTAAGGGTCTTGAACTACAGTCGTATGTTATTTTTTCTTTTTCTACTTCATCGTATCGTTTTGAGTTACGAATTTTTTTACTCAGAACTTTTAATCGATCCTTGTCATTCCCAGAATAGAAGCCTGTTACACAATCGCAAATATCCCCAATGTTAGTTTTTGCTTGTTTAATGCAAGCCGACACATTAGGGTTAGCATTAGCTAGAAAAATGTAACCGTCATTATTTAGAACATTTTTCTGTTGAATATTTAGTTTTGTTAGGTGTTTTAATTTATTACTACCTAACTCTTCAACAGTTTTATAATCTTTAATTATTTTAAATGTGTTGTCTAGATTTGATTTGTAGTCACTAGATTTCTCTAATGATATGATTGACAAGTTCGCATAGCCAAAATTAACTCCAGGAAAGTATGAGGATGGAAATAAAGCGATCTCTTTTATTCTAGTTGTTGACAGTATATATTTTCTAATGCCCTTATGCATATTTAAGTTCAAATATGTATCGGGAATAATAAAAACTAACTTTCCTCCTTCATTTAATGATTCGATACTTCTGTAAAGAAAAAGAGAGTAACTTTCTTTTGCGTAAAACCCGTTAAATCTTTTCTTTAAAGTAGCTCGGTCTATTGTGTTTCTCCAAGCACCATAAGGTGGATTAGCAATAACCGCATCATATTTCCCGCCCATTGAGCATAAAAACTCTAACTCTAAGTCAGTTAACGTATCTGTTTGTTTAATTGATATATTTTCTAAATCTTGATATTTTGATTTTAGAGTATCACAAGCATTCTCGTTCAGTTCAAATGCGTCTATTTTTATGTCTTGGTATTTATCTAAAATTGGGTCAATAAAAACACCATCTCCTGCACATGGTTCAAAAACCGTTTCTGTTCCGTTTAAATCTAACAAGTCAATCATATATGATACGATTGGTTCTGACTTAGTATAATATGCTTGAAATATTCTTTGTTCACTAACCATAATTTACCAAGTTAAATATTGAGTTAGGTTGTTATCTTCTAAATGCTTTACAAAATCGCTATCTAGATCTTCTGTCCAATTAATATTTTCAACAATCCAAGAGCTAATATCAAATCCAGAATATTTATGAAGTTTATCATAGGTTTCTGCTCCAGAATACGCACTCCAAATACTTGAATTTTTTAATGTATTGAAATAATTATTGTTTTCTTTAGCTCTTACTAAAATTAAAGGTTCATAATCTTCTTCTAAAATTTTATAGGCACTTCCAACTAATAATATTCGATTGACATTACCTTTCTCATTTGAACCGAATCCACTTTTAAAATCAACTATATATTTTTTATCTTCAAATATGAAATGTAAATCAAGTTCAAGTTTAATTTCTCCTGAAACTACTAGGCTCCAAACCTTATTGTAATATTGAATTAATTGTGTTTTTTGGACATCAGTTAATTGCAAGTCGTTTATATAATCTTCGATTTCGTCTGCAAGCAATTTTTTCACGTCCGAAAAAAGTGGCGGGATGAAAAGTTCGATATCATTGATTGGATATTCAAAAGCCAGTTTACAAAAAGGTTCCCAAAGTTCTCCAATTCTTCGAGAGAAGTCCATATTTTTATATTGCCATACAGAATGTCTCGCTTCTAACATTACAACATAGTTACAGTACGAAATCATTAGAATACATTCGAGTATCTCTTTGTTTGTCCAATTGTCTTTTTTTCCTTTCTGTTCAACAATTTCTGTAAGATTATTTTTGGATTTACCGAGAAGTGGATTTAATTTTTTAGCTTTCTTTTTGTAATCCTTTATACCGTATTGCGCATTGATTTCAGATAAAATTTCACTTGACCTGTCTCTAAAATATTTTAAGAGTTCTACTTTATTTGTCGCTGTATCTTTAGTAATTTTCATTAGCTCTTTTGAGTTTTCAAATATTCTATTTTTTTTCGGCTACTTTCATTGCAACTATGCCTAAGTCTTCACCTTGTACTTCATATACAAGTTTGTCACTAAGCCAAGCTATTACAACTTCATTCTTTTTATCGTCATAAAATTTGGAAAGGGCTTTGACTTGTTCTTTTGTTGGCATTCGGTCATTTCGCTCAATTTTACTCAGAAGAGTTGGGTCAAGCGATAATTTGGCTCCAACTTCTCTAAGAAGAAGCCCTTTCGATTCTCTTAATGCACGTAAAGTATCTCCAATATTTTTCATAAGTCTATTTTTGACCTGACAATATTTGGCTAATATGAATGTTTTTTCTGAATTAGAGTGTCGAACGTCGGAAATATGCTTGACGGTGTGGTGGCCTTTTCTGTATGAAACACAACAAGTAGCAAAATGAGACAGTCATATCTGAGAATCCCGCGCCTCCTAGTTGAACATCAATTTACTCCTTCCAACGATCCGCAGCCCATTCCTTTCGTTCGAATTTCTTCAAATACGTCCAAACAATAATTCGACTCGTTTTATTTCCTTGTCCCATCGGGATCTCTCGTTGTTCCATCACACCAATTTCTTCCAATGCAGTTTTAATGTGTTTCAAATTTGATTGCTTCGAAACCAGCGTAGAAAAATAACAGCACGATTTTGCAAACTGAGAACTCTGCTTAATCATACGAAGGATGAATGCTTTTTCACCACCTTCTGTCCATAACTCGCCCGATGTTCCGCCAAAGTTCAACTCAACCTTCTTGACTTTTTCTTGCTTGAGATTGTTCAACTTACGCTGAGAACCTGCTTGCGCATCCTCTGCTGAAGCATGAAACGGAGGATTACAGATCGTGAGGTCGTATTTCTCGCCCTTTTGTATCACACCAAAAAATGTTTCATCCGCTTTTGGTTGCAGTCGAACTTCAACTTTCCCTTCCAAATGTGGATTTAATTTCAAAATTGATTCTGCCGATTCTATGGCTTTCGGATCGATATCTGAACCAACAAATGACCAACCATATTCGCTATTTCCAACGATCGGATAAACCAAGTTTGCTCCAGTACCAATGTCTAAGACCTTCACGTTGGAACCAGTTGGAATTTTCCCGAAATTACGTGCAGCAAGAATATCTGCAATATGATGAATGTAATCTGCACGCCCTGGAATAGGCGGGCACAAATAACCTTCAGGAATCGCCCAATCAGACAAGCCATAATGAAGAATAAGTAAGGACTTATTTAAGGCTATTACCCCATCAGGATTAAAGAAATCAATCGTTTCGTTTCCATGTTTATTCTTTGTAATGAATTGTGCTAATTCAGGCAAAGCGTCGATCAATAATTTGAAATCATACTGCGTGCGATGCTTACTTCGGGGATGCAATCGTGTTTTTTCAACTGACGTTTTATTTTCTGACATGGAATGATTGAATGTTTCGCTACGAAGTTACTATAATCCCAGCCAGAACTCGGCTTATTATTCTGTAATTAGCAAATGTTCCATGTTAAATTCACAAAACCAAAACCAATTCTACGGTCTAAGTATTTCTGATATACGATTGATCTAAAAACACCTCCACAGATTATGTGCTTGAAAAGTTCACGATTAAAAACTAAAAGAAAATACGTATATTTAGCTAACTAACAAACCGAAACAAAGAGTAATTTGAGTGTCCCATTTCTTTTAATAGGACGTATAAACCACTTTTCACGCTTATTATCTAATCATCACAAGTGTGTAAACTCGATGAATACGGTAAAACCAAAACAATAACTTAAAAAAATTAAAATTATGGATGTAAGAGATAGAGGTGATATTCGTGCGCGCATACAACCGACATACACGGTAGAAGTAAGAACACGTCCTGTTAGTGGATATGCAGGCGTGCTTGCATCACACGCATTCATTGTTTTATTGGATGGGATTCGTGTTCTTGACAGTTTATCTTTTGACCCTAGTAACAGTATTGGTTTGGAAGATGCGAGACCCGATGATGACTCACGCGGAAGAGTGATTCTTGGAAGAGGGGTGAAAATGGATACTTGGCTCGAACTTAAAGACGCTTTTCGACGAGCTGCTAGGAGTGTTTACAGTTTGGGAAGTTATAACTGCACGCATGCGGTTTGCGCGGCACTCATCGCAGGCCCTAATTTCCCTGGCATTTTTGCAGGATTGGAATTAGCGCGTAGTGCAAATAGAACTTGGGATGCACTTCATATTCGCATGAGTGCTCAGGATGATTATAAAAAGAACGTATAAATATTAAAAATTGGATTCGTAGGGTTTGTCTAGTTGTAGTGCAAACTCTACGAACCTTATTTTATCAATCCCAACTTACATTTTTGGCTAGTTTTTGAGATTTTATGTTAAATCTTCCTTCCCACTTCTAAAACCAATCACTGATTAAGTGAAGCTTTTCGAAGTGTCAAAAATCCCTGCTTGAATTTCATTAATTGTCTTGTACACAATTTAGTAAGTTCATAATTTTCATTCAATTTTTTGCTGATTATTCTTTTTCTTCGAACTGATTTCGATCATGTTTTTTGAGCTTGTTCTTTTGTAGATTTAAGTCATAAAACAACTCGATGTCAAACATCAAGAAGATTAAGATTAGACCATGAAAAATATTATTATCCCAACAGATTTCTCCAAAAATGCCGGGAAGGCGCTTGATTTTGCGATTAGTAATTTTAATGATCCCGAAACGGTTTTCTGGTTGATGCATGTATATCGGATGCCCTATTCTGGCGCAGTTGTCTCGATAGATTTAGACAATCTATTGAAAGAAGATCGTGAAGATGATTTGAGAGATGAATTAATCGCAGCACGTGCGAAATTTCCTGGATTACAAATCAAAGGTCATGCAATACAAGGTACGTTTGTTGATGTTATTTCAAAAATTGTTGATAAGGAATCTATCGATATGATTGTGATGGGAACAACTGGAGCAACTGGAGCCAAAGGTGTTTTACTCGGTAGTAACGCCGCAAATATTGTCAAGAATTCAAGAATTCCGGTACTCTTATATCCAAATGATTGTGGCGTTACTTCATTGAAGAAAGTGGTGTTTGCCACAGATTTGGAACACGTAAAAGGATACGATACTTTTTTACCAATTAGACAAATCATCAAAGAAACAGGAGCGGAATTGAATATTCTACACCTTGAAGATTCCGCTGATGAGCCGATTAATTCTGAACGCGAGTCATTACTCCTCGATACAATCTTTGTTGATTTACCGCATGGATTTCAGGTGAAGGAATTGAAGCATCCCGAAGAAGATATTTTAGACTACGCACAGGAGATAAATGCGGATTTAATTGTAGTAGTTGCAAGAAATTACAGCTTCTTTGAGCGAATAGTACACAGAAGTACCTCCAGAAAATTAAGCATGTTGACAAATGTTCCTTTGCTTATTCTACGAGAACATTAATTCACATGAATCACGACCGACGATTTGTTTTCTACACCGAAATCATCGTCGCTGTCGTATTCCACAGAAAGAAGTTTGATGACATGATTATTGTAGGTAATCGAATCAACAGTTGTCTCACCTAAACCGAGCTCAACATATTGTTCGTCATTAAGTTTCAATTTGACTTTAACAAAACCTGCCCAAATACATGTTGCACTTGGAGGACAACGAGATTCATCCAGTAATTCAATATATTCAACGGCCATTTTACCATTGTCAGTAGTTTCAATTAATATGCTTGAGTTGAAACCAATTGAAACATCTTCATCGAGTAGAAACACCTCTTTTTTACAAGATATAAGGATGAGTGTAACGCTGAAAATCAGAAAAAGTACTCTTTTGTGCATAAACTGAATGTTAAAAGTAGATTGAAAGTACAAATTTAAAAGATCAAATCTGCGTGAAACAAATCTCATTTGGAATACTGTGCACGATTTTAAATAGAACAGCTTACTTTTTGAGATAAGAACGTTATTTTTGGGCGTCAACTATCCATCAAATGAAAACGCTATCATATTTGGGCATCTTCCTTCTGTTATCGATGTTCTCGTGCAACGAAACGCAGAATAAACAATTGACAATTGCTACGGCTGCAAACATGCAATTTACTATGGACTCGATTGTGGAAATGTTCGAAGCGAAACACGGGATTCAATGCAAGGTTATTGCAAGTTCTTCGGGCGTATTAACTACTCAGATTCAAAACGGTGCACCGTATGATGTATTCGTGTCAGCAAACATGCGATACCCAAACGAACTCATCAAAAATGGATATGGAGAAGAAGCAGAAATATATGCTTACGGCAGACTCGCGGTCATTTATTCAAAAGGAAAAAAGTATTCAACGATTGAAGAATTATTGCTCGACCCTAATGTGAAACGAATAGCAATTGCCGATGAGAGAACGGCTCCTTACGGAATTGCAGCACGCGAGTTTTTAAGAAAATCAGGACTAGAAGAGAAAATCAAAGACAAGTTGATTATTGGTGAAAGTGTGGGGCAAGTCAATCAATACATTCAAATAAATTCGGTTGATGCGGCATTCACCAGTTACTCCTTCGTGCAAAAATTCATGGGGAAACACCAAACATTAGAAGTGAATCAAGGTCGTTTTTCAAAAATTGAGCAAGGAGTTATCGCGTTGAAGGAAGGAATGAAATCAAACCCAAAAGAGACGAAGTTATTTTTGAAATTCTTGAATAGTGAAGATTGTCGAGGAATATTAACGTACTTTGGTTACTACGTAAAAAAATAATGGATTACGCACCATTTCTCGTAACTGGAAAGTTGGCCTTGCTCACGACCATCATATTATTGGTTGTGGTCATTCCGATCAGTCACTTCTTGGCATTTTCAAAGTGGAAAGGAAAAGTCATCCTTGAAAGTGTTTTGCTCTTGCCAATCATTCTTCCTCCAACCGTTTTAGGGTTTTACTATCTGAGTTTTTTAGGCCCAGATACGGGAATTGGTTCTTTCTTTGAAGAATACTTGGGGTTTTCATTCGCTTTTTCCTTTGAGGGAATTTTGTTTGGTTCCATTATTTACTGTTTGCCGTTTATGGTGAGTCCAATTACTTCTGGTCTTCGCGAAATCCCTAAAAACATGGTGGAGTCGGTGCAAATATTAGGAAAGAGCAAAATAAATGCCCTGTGGAAAGTTTACTTGCCAACAATTAAGACGGCTGTTTGGAGCGGTGTTATTTTGACTTTCGCACATACAATCGGGGAATTCGGATTGGTATTGATGATTGGTGGTAAAATGGAACAAACAAACGTCGCTTCGGTTGCAATCTACGATGAAATGAATTCGCTCAATTATGACGTAGCGAACAACTATGCATTAATCCTACTACTCGTCAGTTTCACATTGATTTTGGTTTTGAATTTATTCATCAGAAAAAAACGATCTTTCTTTGCTTAGTATCAACATCCATAAAGAGTTTCAATCAAAACGACGCAATGTTCGTATTCAACTGGATACAACAATTCTTGATGGAAAAATCACAGCGTTGTATGGGAAATCTGGTGTTGGAAAATCGTCCATTCTTAGAATGATTGCCGGTCTGGAAACTCCAGATGGAGGAGAAATATTGAAAGATGAACAGACTTGGTATTCAAAGGAGAAGAAGATAAGCATTCCTGTTGCAAAACGGAATTTGGGGTTTGTTTTCCAAGATTACAATTTGTTTCCAGCGATGTCGATTCAGAAAAATTTAGAGTACGCCAGTGAAAACGGTTCGATACCGCCAGAAGTAAAATCGGTAATGAAAGCTATTGGAGCAGAATCTTTGTTGTCTGCATTCCCTGCGGAATTATCGGGTGGACAAAAGCAACGAGTGGCGATTTTACGTGCACTTTGCCAGCAACCAGATCTATTGTTATTGGATGAGCCTTTCTCGGCATTAGATGATGATACGATTTCCGAATTAATCAAGGAACTAGCCACAATTCGATCGACCCAATTGATCACAGTAATTATCGTGAGTCATCGCAAAGACATCATTTTTGCCATGGCAGATGAAGTGATAGAGTTATTAGAAGACGGTAGCTTCAACCAAGGCAAACCTGAAGAGGTGCTTTCAAAATCTATTTAGCGGACATAAAAAAGGCTTCCGTTAAACGAAAGCCTTTTCAAAATCTATTTTCTTATTGGATTCTACTCAACAATGATTTGTCTTGTTGCAGAGTGAATTCCATCTGTAATTCGAATCATGTAAATTCCAGCACCAGAATTGCGAATGTCAACTTCCAAAGAGTTATTGACAACACCACCTTCTGAAACGACTTGTCCAAGTGTATTAATGATTTGAACAGATACCTTTTCAGTATTCATTTCTGTGAATGAAACCGTAAACTTACCGTCATTTGGATTCGGGAAGATTGACATTGAAGCATTCAATCCGAACTCATTCAAACCAACAGAACCCACAACAAATTGAGAAGTTGCAGTACATCCATTTCCCCCCATAACAACAACAGTATATGTTCCAGGTGCCAATGATGAAAGATCTTCTGTGTCATCGAAATCACCAGTTCCGTCATTGTCCCAATCGAATGTCAATGTTGGAGTTCCTGTGAATGTTGCGTCAATGGCACCATCGTTTCCACCAGTTACATCAGTTACTACTCCAGAAATAGTTGGTGAAGGATTTTCAACTATCATCAATGAATCGTCAGAGAATCCAACACAAGTTCCATGTGTAATTTCACACTTGTAAGACCCAGATGTATTTGCAAAGAAAGAGTTATTGGTTGCTCCAGAAATTGCAACTCCATCTTGGTACCATTGATAAGCTGTTGCTCCAGCAGATGCTAACATTAATGTAGAATCTCCAGAACAAATTGTATCGGTGTTTGCTTGTTCATACCATACATAACGCAATGGAAAAGCCATCCCTTTCAAGCCATTACCATCTGGAGAATTTCCTAATCCTGTACTATCAACAGCACCAGTAGTCGCATTTACATTATAGAAATCACCGTTCGCATCATTAATTAAAAAATTATTGTTTCCAATATATACGGAACCAATTATCTCACTTGGATCATGAAGTGATAGAGTAATTGCTGTGTAAGCCAATGTTGTAGAGTTAAAGCTTTCCAAAACTTCATCTATATTTGGAGTCCCTAAACCTGACCAATGGTAGAATAGACCGTCGTCTGGGTTAAAACAAATCGTTTCGCCATCATTACCACTTCCACTATTTGAAACTGGCGTAAGAGCGGCAGTGTTGATATCTAACGTGTAAAGTTCTTCAGAAGTATTTGCTCCATCACCAGTTTGAGCGTAAAGCGTTGTTTCATCCAAAAATGAAATACCAGCAATATTGTCACCAGCATTCCCAATTTGAGTGACGACCCCATCTGCAGGATTAACAGTTCCGAGTAAGCGCCCAGCGATACCTGCAATTTTGTAAATCAAATAGTAATCTCCAGTACATGGTTGAACAGCTAGTCCATTAACACCAGTAATTGCAGCTGTCCCTGTCAAGGTATCAACAAGAAGAACGGATGAAGTAGCTATAAAAGTTGTTGTGTCAATTGTCCAAAGCGAATCGGAGAAAGGTGAAGCTCCGTAAAGTGGAGGACTGGTTTGGGCTGTTGTCTTAGCAGAAACAAACAGCATCGTCATGAGGCTAAAAAGTAAGAGGTTTTTCATCGTGTATGAATTTTTAGGTAAAGTTAGATAATTGTACGTTGCAATAAAATGTTTTGCTGCAAATAAATGCAGGTTCACGTATTAATACCTACCGGTAAATAACTGTTCCGGATGGATTTCCGTTTAATGATTCTGTGAGTGCGCCTTTTTCCATGCCGTTCACGATAACTAATTTTTCAACCCAGCG
This sequence comes from Bacteroidota bacterium, assembly GCA_024280195.1. Lineage (GTDB taxonomy): Bacteria > Bacteroidota > Bacteroidia > Flavobacteriales_D > Crocinitomicaceae > UBA4466. The sequence continues at coordinate 11,653 of JAJRQP010000149.1, forward strand.
CGATCGTTTCAAATAATCGAGAACTACACGTTCGATAATTAAATCGCCCAAATCGCGCTCAATTAAATCATCAACATGAATTTTTTGGATGAACTCAGCATTCGGATTTTTCTTCGGGTCTTCTGTGTAAAGTCCGCGTTCGTCTTTGATGAAATACACTGTATCTGCACCCAAAGCTTCGGCAGTAAAGAAGGCTCCGCAATCTGTTCTATGAATTGGAATTGACCCGTGATCTGGAATATCTTCCCAAAAACTATACGGTGGCATTCCTGGCATAATCGGAATACAGCCCAATTTCAAAAACAAAGGTATTTTTTCAAATTCAAGGTGATCTAAGAAAATCCCTCCGTGCTTTGCCATTACCATTTGCAGCATTCGTGCATTTTGAACAGTAATCGCACCGCCCATTTCAGATAAAACACCAACGGGCATTCCAAGGTCGATTCCAACTTGGTAGGTATGTCGCGCACGTGTTCCTCCGCCAGTTGTCATGATGATATCATGGTTGGCGCTGTTCTCAACAATTTCATCAATTATTGGAAAAACAACATTTCGCCCACGATCAGTAATACTTTGACCTCCCATTTTCATCACTTTTGCGTTTGGTAGAATTCGCAAGTCGTTTTTATAATTTGCCGAAGCATCTTTAAGCGATCGATCCATGAAAGTCGCTAAATCGTTCATTTTACTCATTTCGTTTCGTCTTTATAGATTATCGTTCCTGCGTTTTGTCCATCCAAGGCTTTTGTAATGTTTCCAAATTTCAATCCGTTCACAATGTGAATTTCTTTTACGTGTCTTGCCTTTGCTAACATTTCGATCACCAAACGATCTACAATTAATTCTGGGAAATCTCCTGCTAATATTTCTTGTGCTGAAATGCGCTCTATGTGTTTCGCATCATCGTGAAGTGCTGGATCTTTATCATAAAGTCCGTCAACATCTTTCACAAAAATCATTGAACGAGCTCCTAATCCTTCCGCCGTCATGTACGCGCCAAAATCGGCACCACTTTCTGGTAACACGCCATTCTTTGGTGGCTTTTCCCAGTAGTGATGAGGTGGATTTGAAGTAAGAATAGGAATCATTCCATTATCCAAATAATGAGGAAGATCGGTGTAGTGATCTTTTGGTACACGAACAGCTCCTTCTTTGGCCATCAAGGAATAAATCATTGTTGCATTTTGTTCCTCAATCGCACCAACAAGCATTGCCAAACCTCCAGTTGGAAGTCCGAAATCTAATCCAATTGCCATCGTATGACGAACGCGAATTCCTCCAGTTACACCAACAACAAATTTGTGTTTTCCTTTCAATGAAATGAGTTCATCAAGAACGCCAAAAACGCCTTCCCTGCCTCGGTCGATGATACTTTTTCCACCGATGTTAATGATATTCAAATAGGGTAGAATCGCGATTTCATTCTCAACTACGGCATCGGAAAGTACTTGCTTATCCACAAGTGACTCTCGCATAAAGCGCGAATCGAGATGAGTTCTTCCTCGGTCTTCAGTTTCTTTGACGATTTGACTCATGTTGTTTTTTGTTTAATTAATGGTTTTGTAATGAACCCTGAAGCCGCACCAAAGGCAACCTGAGAAATTATGTAGGGCAAATAAATTAAAAAGAAAGTATTCGGCATTCCAAGGACTACCGCTAGAAGTATTTCACTCGTGATTCTCATCAAACCACCAAGTCCACCTGCGAGCATCAAGAACCAAAGTCGATTTTGATTTACAGGAATTCGAAAGAAGAGATCGAGAACCAATCCCATCAAAGCAAATTGGGCAATTCCAAGTGGTCCGTATTTTCCAAATCCCATGCTGAAATGAAGAATTCCAGAAATGAATCCAATTTGTGCGCCTGTAAATTTCCGTTCCGACTTCACGATTCCATGAATAATGACAGGCATCAATAAGATGTTTTTGTGTCCTGGTGCCAAAGGTAAGCCTGGAGCAATTTTCACCAAACGGATAAGTGTTACTGCCAAGGAAGAGGAAGCGACAATTGCATTTGGATCGTTCGCAAATTTTCCCTTGGCGAAATTGATTTTATCTAAAATTCGTGCTGGGAGATTTCCAATTTTCCCTTTCAGCAATACATCTTTCGATTGAACTTCTCCCTTGTTGGAGTTGTTTTTTCCTTTTCCACCTCCAGAACCACTACCTGATCCAGATCCTTTCTTCTTTGTTCCTTTTTCTTCCGCAACAATGTGCATGATTTGGTCAATGATACTTGCGTTGTTTTTCGAAAGTCCGAGCTTAGTCATTCCTTGAATAAATTCACCTGGTTTCATCGACCAGCGAACAACTTGCGTCACCAAAAGCATTGAAATCAATTTACACGCCATGATTGAACCCGCGAGTAATCCTTCATAACTAAGCCCAAGAGTCCACTTTTTTAGTTTAAAAAGGACAATGTCACCACTAAATGAAAGGGAATGAAAAAGAAAGATGATGAAGATGAACCATTTTACTTTCCAAAGGAAACGCAAACTTTTGTCCGGATGTTGAACAAGAGCAAGAAGAAGTAAATGCAACCCAATAAAACCCAATAGAAAATAGATTTCATTGATGAAAAACACACCAATGCCAGCAATCAGGATATAAAGTATTTTTAAAGCGTTCTTCATTAGGGAAACTCACCTTGAGTAGCTGCTGATATAGTCAGGAGGGAAATTAGTTATTGCTATTGTATTTGTGTTCGCAAACGACGTAGCTTTTTCCTGAGCTTACAACGTTCAATCCAAATCGTTTCATGTTTTTGCTGTCGGGAGTGCGTTTTGTACAGTCAAAACTAACTCGATTACTAGCGTTCAAGTCATGATTGAATTCCAAAATGATCTCGTATTCTGTTCCGACTTCATTTGCATAAGGCTTGGGAAGAGCAACAACGGAAATAACCTTAATTGAATCAGGTGTTAATCCGTAACCAACTAAACGGTTGAATTTGTTTGGAAATTTCTTAGCAATCAAGCGAGATTTTGTGCTGTCAGATAGTGAAGCGCGCCAGCCTTCGAAGTCGTTGTTTTCAATTGTTTCGATATAAGAATGAATCACTTTTGCAAGACGTTCAACTTTTGAAGTTCCAGCTCCTGGAACAGTTGTCATAAAATCAACATGTTCAAAAGACACGATTGGATCAGACTGTCCAAAACAAAATTGAGAAACAATAAATGAGAGAAAAAGCAGAGTTTTCATGCTGGAAATTTAATCAAAAGTACGACAAAAATAATAGATGCAGACAGGTAATTCTGCCCAGTTTTATTGTTGGTCATAACCATTGCGATTGTTTTTTTTAGTTTTGCACCGAATCATAACAAGCTATTGTGTCAGTTCTATTAAAAACAATCCTTCTATTGTGTATTTCCAACTTTTTTATGCTGAGTGCATGGTACTTGCATCTAAAATGGCTGGACCAAAAACATTGGTACATTGCTGCAATGGTGAGTTGGGGAATTGCTTTTTTTGAATATAATTTTCACATTCCCGCCAACAGAATTGGGAGTCAAGAATTGTCGTTGATCCAACTTCAAGTGATTCAAATTGGAATTTCCTTGCTTATGTTTATTCCATTTTCCATTATTATGATGGGAAAACCAATTAAACTAGATTATGTCTGGGCAGCACTTTGCTTGGTCGCAGCCGCATTTTTTATTTTTAAGAAGTAATCAACTTATCAACTAGCGATCAATAGGAGGCAATGTTTCTCCAAGCCATTTGTAGAATTCGCTGTGCCAAATCAAGCTGTTTTGGTAATCGAGAAC
>JAJRQP010000150.1 GCA_024280195.1 Bacteroidota bacterium
AAACCACCAATATTAAATATCAGGTATTGAACAACTCAGGACAGGTATTAAAAAGCACGGATTGGGTCGAATATCAAACGGGGAAGCATAAATTAGAGTTTAATCTCGATTTATCTGCTGGTGTTTACTTCGTTACTGTTGCAACTGACTATGGATATTTCAAAACGATGAAGTTTGTTAAACACTAATATGAAAGCATACTTATTACCAATTCTGATTTTATTCTTGGCAAACTGTGCTGAAGTTAAACCTATTGAAATCCAAAGTGAAGGGACCAAAATGGAAAATTTAGCACTTTCACAATTTGGAGAAAATTATGCTACAAAAAAGAATAAAACGGGAAGTCATTTCATTGTTTTTAAGAAGTATAAAAAATTAGAAGATCTTTTTGCAACAGTCAAGTTTTTTATTTTTGAAGAAGACTCTCAATCCATAATTTTTCAAGATGAACTTAATGCTGGCAGTGTATCATGGCATTCGGACTTCATAATAATTGCCATCTCTAGAGATTTGAAAACGGATGTAGATAAAAACCAACAATCAACTTCTACATATTACTATGATGTAAAATCAAAATCGATAACAAAACCTTAACTCCACTAAAAAACAGTCGTTAGCAGGTATTAAAAAACGTAGATGAAGATCAGGGTAAAGTAAGTGAGAATCCATTTTCAGTGCGAGCAATTGCTTATCTACGATATAGGAACATGCTAAACATCATTCAAATGTAATTCACGAACGATATAGCAGAATTGAAATTACAATCCTTACTTTTATGAAAACGGCTGTGACGCGGTAATTGCTTTTCCGACCGATAGTTGCAAATAAAAATGAAAAACATAGACCTTCTACTTATCTCTACGCTGATCTCCTATACTGAAACCGATAAATTTTGGACATTACAGAGGAAAGGCCTAAAACTACGATCTTATTAAAATAACTGAAAATGATTACTCCGTTAAGGAAAAAAGCTGTTTACATAATTGTAACCTAAGAAAAATGAATTGGATCTACACTCTACTACTTCTATTGATGCACTCAACTGCATTTTCACAAACATTACCTCCATCGCGAAGCGTTGATTGGACCCTTGCAGGTTTAAGAGACACAACAACTACTGGTTTTATCGAAATTGATATGCAAGCTGAAGGTGCTGTTGGCAATGGAACTGTGCCCAACGATTCCATTCTGAACAATGTCCTCAGTTCTATTTCTGGATCTGGGGCAATTCTCAATTTCCCAAACGGCAACTTTCTGTTTAATAACACCATAAACCTTTCAAGTAATATTATCATCAAAGGACAAGGCGCCGAGCAAACAACACTGAGTATGGATTTAGGTGGATCAGGTCATTCCATTAGCATTCAAGGTATGTTAATCTCCGCGGATACCACTTCTCTAATCGAAAGTGCCACAAAGGACAGTAGTTTTATGGTCGTATCGGATCCTGGAAGTTTTTCAGTTGGAAATTGGGTGCAAATCATTCAAGAAGATAGTGACCTTGTGACTTCCTCTTGGGCAGATAAGGGTGTTGGGCAAATTCTTAAAATCAAAACTATTTCCGCTAATAAAATTGTGTTTGAATCTCCTTTTCGGATGAACTTTGACACGATCCGTTCGCCATACATTGTAAAAATTATTCCCGTAGAAAATGTGGGAATCGAGTGCCTTAAAATTCACCGTATGGATGATACTGCACCGCAACAATCTAGCTCCGTTTATTTCAACTTTGCGGTAAATTCTTGGATAAATGGCATCGAATCTGAGAACTGTACTTTTAGTCATATTCAATCGAGACGCTCATCAAATCTGTACATTTCAAAATCTTATTTTCATCATGCATTTGGATATGGTGGCAATGGTCGAGGATATGGTGTCATGCTCCATGCTACATCGAACGAGTGCTTGGTCGAAAACAACATTTTTGAACATCTTCGACATTCAATGATTGTGCAATGGGGAGCGAATGGTAACGTTTTTGCATATAATTATTCCTTCGATCCTTTCTGGGAATCAACTACAACTCCATCTAATTCTGCTGGGGACATGGTTTTGCATGGCAATTATACGTACGCTAACTTATTTGAGCAAAACATCTGCCGGAATATTGTTATTGACGATTCGCACGGACCAAATGGCCCTTACAACACCTTCCTCCGAAACAGATCAGAAGGCTATGGCATCTTTTTTAGTGCAAGTAATTCACCGAATCAAAATTTTTTAGGTAATGAAATTACGAACGATAACTTTCCATACAGTCTTGTGAATTATACCATCCTCGGAAGCGGGCATTTTATCCAAGGAAACAACAATAAGGGAACAATTCATCCTTCGGGAACTGAAATACTAATCGATTCGAGCTATGCCTATACCGAAAAGCCTGATTTTATCCCGATGAACCAATGGGTTGGAATTGGCACTCCAAATAATATGGGTGCTACTTCTATACCTGCTTATGAGAGGTTCGATTCTGGAACTATTTTCAGCAATACTTGTGGCAATTCGACGGTGGGTATTAAAGAGAATTTTGAAACAGAAAAAAAAGTCGTGATTTTCCCTAATCCAGTTCAGTCTGAAATGGCAATAGAAAGCTCCCGTTTTATAACCGACTTGAGAGTGATTAATTCAATTGGGCAGGAGATTCATTATCAGAATAATCTTGGATTGACAAACCTCATCAACACAACAGAATGGAAAAACGGAGTTTACATGGTATTTATTAATTTCTTGAATGAAGAATCCAGCGTGGAAGTAGTTGTGAAAACGAATTGATTTCAACCCTATACATCTAAAATACTGTATCTAATTTCAAAAACTTTGAAGTTTCTTTTTTCAAATAGATTCTTGAATTCGAAATTTATATCTGATAAATACCGTTTCTTGAGTAATATTAACCCGCATTATTCATGGTTTTTCGTTATGAAAAGTCAAAATAGCAAGATATAAGATTTTCGAGCATTACTTTATATTGCTGGTAGTTTGGCTTTGGAATAGATAGACGGTGAATAATGCGGGTTAATCACATAGTGCTTCATTATTATCCAATATATTTGTGACTTCATGAAATTCTATCAAAAAATATTTGCTTCCAAATACGATTCGTTTATGACGAATTTAGAAAGTACCTTTCACCCAATTAGAGAAGGATTAATCGGTGGTTTAGAAGGTGATATTTTAG
>JAJRQP010000010.1 GCA_024280195.1 Bacteroidota bacterium
GTTTCAATTCTTAATTTATGAGCAATGTACCCGATACCAAGACTGGCATAAATGCCAGAGTTTTTATTTGGACTTAAAATAGGGAATATTTTCCCAACTCTTGCGCCAACATTAAAACCTCTAGCAAGCACAGTGACAATTGCAATGTCTCCATTTGCATCTGTAATGTTTCCTTTCGAATCGATTAACTCGTCAAATAGTCCAGTCGCTCTTATTTTATTCCCAAAAATAAAACTTCCTTCTATACCATAAATCCAGTTTTTACTTGTTTTGTAACCTGCAAAAATTCCAATATTGTTCAAGAACCCAAAACGGGACTTCAAGTCTCCGTCCGTCCAATTAGCTCCGTAATTAATACTGACCCAAGGAGTAGCAAGAACTGTGTCGGAAGCGTTTCTTTGGGCGTTCACTGATAGTGAGAGTAAACAACTGATTACGAGAATATAAAATGTAGTTTTCATAAATTATTCTAGGGCAAAATTTTAATACGTCAAATTTACTTATTCTATCTAACTTTAGAACGATAAATTGGCTGTGTTCAGTTAATAAACGTTAGAAAAACTATTTATTGCCTTTCAATCTATGCACAGGACCAGTTTTTTACTTTGTGAAATCATGTAATAAAGCTGAAAAAAAACTAGTTTAAATACTTCCATTTTCTTATCTTTAACGCCTTGTTTAAAAACGTAATAAACATCATTCGATGAAAGATATACAAATGGTCGACCTAAAGTCGCAATACCAAAAAATAAAACCTGCTGTTGATAAGGCGATTAATGAGGTGATAGAGTCTGCACAATTTATCAATGGACCTGAAGTGAAAGCATTTCAATCAGAAATGGAAGCTTATTTAGTAGTAAAGCATGTGATTCCTTGTGCCAATGGAACGGACGCTTTACAAATAGCATTAATGGCGTTAGGTCTTAAGCCAGGAGATGAGGTGATAACAACATCTTTTACTTTCATTGCTACAGTTGAGGTCATTGCTTTGTTAGGACTGAAACCAATTTTTGTTGATGTTGATAAAGATACATTTTGCATTGATACGTCAAAAATTGAAGAGGCAATCACCAACAAGACCAAAGCAATTGTTCCAGTACATTTGTACGGACAAGCAGCAAACATGGAAGAAATTCTATCGGTTGCTAAAAAACACAACATTGCGGTAGTTGAAGACAACGCACAAGCAATTGGAAGTGACTATCATTGCGCTGACGGAAATCAAAAAGCAGGAACATTGGGAGATGTTGGATGTACGTCATTTTTCCCTTCTAAGAACTTAGGTTGCTATGGAGATGGCGGAGCAATCTTCACGAACAACGACGAATTAGCGGCTAAAATGCGAATGATTGTCAATCATGGTCAGAGCAAAAGATATTATCACGATATGGTTGGAGTTAATTCTCGATTGGATAGTATTCAAGCTGCAGTTTTGAGAATTAAATTAAGAGAATTAGATAATTACATTAACGCTAGAAGAAAGGTAGCGGATTATTACGATAATTTCTTTGCACAGTTTGACGGAATTAAAACACCAGTTAGAGGAAGTCAATCGCGCCACGTTTTTCATCAGTATACATTAACATTGGAAGGGATAGATAGAGACGCATTAAATCAATTTTTGGCAGAAAAAGGAATTCCATCAATGATTTATTACCCAGTACCAGCGCACAAGCAAAAAATGTTCAGTGCTTTTGGTTCTGCTGAAACACATTTACCTGTAACTGATTGGTTGGGAGAAAGAGTTCTTTCCTTGCCGATTCATACAGAGATGGAAGAAGAGCAATTGGCGCATATATGTAATGGTGTTGCAGATTTCATGAAGGTAAACGCTTAATTATTCTCAATGAAAAAAATTGCAGTTATCGGAACAGGATATGTCGGCTTAGTTACAGGAACATGTTTCGCTGAGACAGGAAACCAAGTGATCTGTGTAGATATAAACGAAGAGAAAGTCGAGAGAATGCGTAACGGTGAGGTGCCAATTTATGAGCCTCATTTAGACACTGTCTTCGAACGAAATATTAAAGCAAATCGTATTTCTTTTACCACAAACTTAAAAGAAGCCATTGACTTTGCAGAGATTATTTTTCTTGCCTTACCAACTCCTCCGGGAGAAGATGGTTCTGCTGATTTAAGCTACGTTTTGGGTGTAGCAGAAGATTTAGGAAAAATGATGACGGAGTACAAAGTCATTGTTGATAAATCTACGGTACCTGTAGGAACTGCTGAAAAAGTCGAAGCGAAAATTAAAGAGAATGCGAAAGTTGATTTTGCAGTAGTCTCTAATCCAGAATTTCTAAGAGAAGGTTTTGCAATAGATGATTTCCTAAATCCTGACAGAGTAGTTGTTGGAACTTCAGATGAACGAGCAGTTCAAATAATGACAGAATTATACAAGCCTTTCATTCGCGATGGACACCCTTTGATTGTTATGGATGAGAAGTCTGCAGAATTGACAAAGTATGCGGCAAATTCTTTTTTAGCAACCAAGATTACATTTATGAATGAGATTGCAAATTTTTGCGAACTTGTTGGTGCAGATGTAGATAAAGTGAGAGAAGGTATCGGTTCAGATTCTAGAATTGGACATAAATTTCTCTATCCAGGAATTGGATTTGGAGGAAGTTGTTTTCCAAAAGATGTGAGTGCTTTGTTGAAGAGTGGAGCAGATGCTGGGTACAAATTTGAAATTATTCAAAGTGTTTTGGATGTGAACGAGAATCAAAAACTTGTTTTAGTGGAGAAAGTCAAGAATTATTTTGGCGATTTAACTGGAATGCAATTCGCACTATGGGGACTTGCATTCAAACCAGATACAGATGATATTAGAGAAGCATCGGCGCTATATATGATTAATGCATTGGTGGCAGCGGGAGCAAAAGTCATTGCTTTTGATCCTGAAGCGATGAGCAACGTAAAAGAAATTGTTGGTGATGCAGTGACTTTTGTTGAGAATCAATACGATGCACTAGAAAATAGTGATGCGTTATTGATTGCGACAGAATGGAAGGCATTTAGAAATCCTGATTTTGATAAAGTGAAGTCCTTATTGAAAGAACCAATCATTTTTGATGGAAGAAATATTTATGAATTGGAAGAAATGAAATCAAGAGGATTTTATTATAATTCTATTGGTCGTAAAACAGTATTAAGTTAAGATGGCAGAAAGAAAAAAGATATTAATTACTGGAGCAGCTGGATTTTTAGGTTCTCATTTGTGTGACTTTTTCATTGCAAAAGATTATCATGTTATCGCAATGGATAATCTAATTACAGGTCGTATCGAAAATATAGAACATCTTTTTCCTTTGGAGAATTTTGAGTTTTGCAACCATGATGTGACTAAGTTTATTCATGTGCCTGGAAAGTTAGATTACATTTTGCATTTTGCTTCTCCAGCAAGTCCAATTGATTATTTAAAAATTCCAATTCAGACTCTAAAAGTAGGTTCTTTGGGTATTCATAATTGCCTCGGTTTAGCAAAGGCAAAGAACGCAAGGGTGTTAATTGCCTCAACTTCAGAAGTCTATGGAGACCCCGAAGTACACCCTCAAACGGAAGATTATTGGGGGCATGTTAATCCTGTTGGCCCTCGTGGTGTGTACGATGAAGCAAAACGTTTTCAAGAAGCAATTACAATGGCATATCACACCTTTCATAAGGTGGAGACAAGAATTGTGAGAATTTTTAATACATACGGACCTCGAATGCGACTGAATGATGGACGTGTTTTACCTGCGTTTATTGGTCAAGCGTTACGAGGAGAAGACTTAACAATTTTCGGCGACGGTTCGCAAACACGTTCTTTCTGTTATGTTGATGATTTAGTAGAAGGAATCTATCGTTTATTGCAAAGTGATTGTAGCGATCCTGTGAATGTTGGTAATCCTTCGGAAATTAGCATAGCAGATTTTGCGCAAGAAATAATCGAGTTGACTGGAACAGACCAAAAAGTAATCTTTAAAGGATTGCCAACGGATGATCCTAAGCAACGACAACCAGATATTACCAAGGCAAGAGCAATTTTAAATTGGGAACCAAAAATTGATAGAGCAGAAGGTTTAAAAAGAACCTACGAATATTTTAAAAACTTACCAGAGGAAGAATGGACGGCAACGGCTCATTATAACTTTGAAAAATACATCGTTAGATAATGAATTATTTTGCACACGAAACAGCAGTCATTGACGAAGGATGTCAAATTGGCGAAGGAACAAAAATCTGGCATTTTTCTCACATCATGCCTAATTGTACGATTGGCGAAAAATGCAACATTGGTCAAAATGTAGTTGTTTCTCCAGATGTTATTCTGGGTAAGAATGTGAAAATTCAAAACAATGTATCCTTGTACACCGGTGTGATTTGTGAAGATGACGTTTTTCTTGGTCCATCTATGGTTTTTACCAATGTGATGAATCCTCGAAGCGCAGTTATTCGCAAAGATGAGTATTTAAAAACGATTGTGAAGAAAGGAGCTAGCATTGGGGCAAATGCAACCATTGTTTGTGGACACGATATTGGTCGTTTTGCATTTATTGGTGCAGGTGCAGTGGTAACCAAAACAGTTCCAAACTATGCACTCGTTGTTGGTAACCCTGCAAGACAAATAGGTTGGATGAGTGAGTTTGGAATGCGTTTAAATTTCGATGCTTCTGGAATGGCAACTTGCTCAGAAAGTAACGAGAAGTATAAATTAGAGAATAAAGAAGTAGTGAAAGTAAATGAATGATTGAAGGAAACAATGATTTAATGTTTTAATAGGAGGCAGCAAGTATAACCTTCAATGACCATTCCTTGAATCATTAAACATTACTACCTTCTAACAAGAATAATAATTATGACTGAAAATCAAAAAGTAAAATTTGCCGTTATCGGAGCAGGTCACATTGGTAAACGCCATGCAACAATGGTTCATCGAGATGAAGAAAGTGAGCTAGTTGCAATGATTGACATTCGAACAAAAGAAGAATGTGGAGCACAAGATTTTGATGTGCCTTTCTTTACTTCAATTGAAGAATTGATTGACTCAGGAGTAGAATTCGATGTGTTAAATGTATGCACACCAAATGGATTGCACGCGGAACAAAGCATCAAAGGATTGTCTGCAGGGAAACACGTGGTTTGTGAAAAACCAATGGGCCTTTCTAAAGATAATTGCGAGAAGGTGATTTTTAAATCATTGCAAATGTCGAAGAATGTGTTCTGCGTGATGCAAAATAGATATTCTCCACCTTCAGAATGGATAAAATCTGTTGTTGATAGAGAATTGCTAGGTGACATTTTTATGGTGCAATTAAATTGTTATTGGAATCGTGATGATAGATATTACAAGAAAGGAGGATGGAAAGGGACACCTGATTTAGACGGAGGAACTTTGTTTACACAGTTTTCTCACTTCATTGATATTATGTACTGGCTGTTTGGAGATATTGATAATATTTCCGGGAAATTTGCCGATTTTACGCACCAAGATTCTACGGCTTTTGAAGATTCAGGATTCGTTAACTTCGATTTTATCAACGGAGGAATGGGATGTTTGAATTATTCTACGGCAGTTGCCAATCAGAATTTAGAATCATCATTGACGATTATTGGAAGCAAAGGAAGTGTGAAGATTGGAGGGCAATACATGAATGAAGTGGAGGTTTGCAACATTCAAGATTATGAAATGCCAGAATTAGAACCTTCAAACCCAGCAAACGATTACGGACCGTATAAAGGTTCAGCTGCAAATCATAATTACGTGATTAAAAACGTGATTGACACATTAAAAGGAAGAACAACGGCAACCACAAACGCTTTAGAGGGTCTTAAGGTTGTTGAAATTATTGAAAGAATATATAAAGTAAGAAATGAGCAACTCGATTTATAATAGATTAGTCAACAAAGAAGCTAAGTTAGCTGTTGTTGGATTAGGTTACGTTGGTTTACCAATTGCCTTAGAATTTGCAAAGAAAATTTCTGTCGTTGGTTTTGATATCAACGAAGAACGTGTGGAAATGATGCGAAATCATGAAGATCCAAGCAAAGAATTGGAAGCTTCTGATTTTGAAAATAGCGATATTTCGTTTACTGCAAATGTAGATGATATGAAGGATGTAAATTTCTTTGTTGTTGCTGTTCCAACACCAATTGATGATGCAAACCTCCCAAACCTTGGCCCTTTGTTAGGAGCAAGTAAAACAGTTGGAAAGGTATTGAAGAAAGGCGATTATGTGGTCTTTGAATCAACAGTTTATCCTGGTTGTACGGAAGAAGATTGTATTCCTGTACTAGAAGAAGCTTCTGGATTGAGTTTTCCCGAAGACTTTAAGGTAGGTTATTCTCCAGAAAGAATAAATCCGGGAGACAAAGAGCATACTTTGCAAAATGTAATCAAGGTTGTTTCTGGTTGCGATGAAGATTCACTAGATAACATTGCAAAAACATACGAATTAGTTGTTGGTGCAGGAGTCCATCGTGCTGCATCTATCAAGGTTGCAGAAGCAGCAAAAATAATTGAGAACACACAACGTGACGTCAATATTGCATTGATTAACGAATTGTCAATCATTTTTAACAAGCTAGGAATCAATACGTTTGATGTGCTTGAGGCTGCTGGTACTAAATGGAATTTCTTGAAATTCTCACCAGGTCTAGTTGGAGGTCATTGTATTGGTGTCGATCCTTATTATTTAACACACAAAGCACAACAAGCAGGTTATCATTCTAAAGTAATCACAAGTGGTCGTTACGTAAATGACTCGATGGGATTCTATATCGGAAAACAAACCGTAAAGAAAATTTTAGCAACAGGAAAGCACATTCAAGATGCGAAAGTATTGGTAATGGGGGCGACCTTCAAAGAAGATGTGAGTGATATTAGAAATTCTAAAGTGATAAACATTATTTCAGAATTAAAGTCCTTTCAAGTTCAGGTTGACTTAGTCGATCCACATGCTTCTTCGTTAGAAATGCTGAGTGAATATGGAATTGGATTAGTCGATTCTCCTGCAAATGATTACGATGCAATTATTGTTGCCGTAAACCACAAGGAATACAAAGAAATGACAGAAGATCAATTTCGAGCAATGATGAAAGACGATAAAGGAATCTTTGTTGATGTAAAAGGAATTTTTAGAAACAAGATTAAGACTTTGGAGTATTGGAGTCTTTAAGGAATTTTAAATTCTCACTGAATCTATGACTTTTTCATTCTTTGTTTAATGTTTTAGATTTAATATTATTACTATTATGATTTTCAAAAAAAACATACTTATAACAGGAGGAGCTGGTTTCATAGGCTCTCATCTCGTTCGTTTAATGGTTAATAAGTATCCAGACTACCGCATCATTAACCTTGATAAATTAACCTATGCAGGGAATCTAAAAAACCTCCTTGATGTTGAAGACTCTTCCAATTACGCATTCGTCAAGGCTGATATTTGTAACAAAGAATTAATAGAATCAACCTTTGAGAAATACGAAATAACTGATGTTATTCATTTAGCGGCAGAATCTCATGTAGACAGGTCAATCGAAGGTCCAATGGAATTTGTAATGACCAATGTTGTCGGTACTGTCAACCTGTTGCAAGTTGCTAAAGATTTCTGGAAAGGAGAAGAAGGTCATGTTTTTCACCACGTTTCAACTGATGAGGTATATGGTTCACTAGGAGCAGAAGGTTTGTTTGAAGAAACAACTCCTTACGATCCACGCAGTCCTTATTCTTCATCAAAAGCTTCTTCGGATCACTTCGTAAGAGCTTTTCAACATACTTATGGAATGCCAATTAAGATTTCAAATTGTTCCAACAATTACGGAAGTCATCAGTTTCCAGAAAAGTTGATTCCCTTGATGATTAATAACATCGTGAATAAAAAACCATTGCCAATTTACGGTAAAGGAGACAATATCAGAGATTGGTTGTGGGTGAATGATCACGCAAGTGCGATTGAAACAATTTTTCAAAATGGAAGAATCGGTGAGTCATATAACGTTGGAGGTTTGAATGAATGGACGAATATCGACTTA
>JAJRQP010000151.1 GCA_024280195.1 Bacteroidota bacterium
AAAAAGATGTTTTGTATAATTTTCCAGAGAAGTTTACCGGAGAACCGTGCGTTAAATGTCCACCATGAGAAAGGTCAAAGCCTAAAATTTTATCTCCAGGCTTTAAACAAGCAAGCATGACTGCTGCATTTGCCTGAGAACCTGAGTGAGGTTGGACGTTTGCCCATTCTGCACCAAATAATTTACAAACTCTATCTATAGCAATGTTTTCTACTTTGTCAACAACTTCACAACCTCCATAATAACGTTTACCCGGAAGCCCTTCTGCGTATTTGTTGGTAAGAATACTGCCCATTGCAGCCATTACTTCTTCGCTCACAAAGTTTTCTGAAGCGATTAATTCAATACCGTTTAATTGGCGGTGTTTTTCATCTTTGATTAAATCAAAAATTGCTATGTCTTTTGCCATTTGTTCTAATAATTTCTTTTGTAAATTAATTGTAAACCGTCGTTAAGTGTAGTATCAGGCTTGTATTGAACCAGTGATTTTAATTTCTTTGAGCTTCCAACTCTCCGTTCAACTTCATAATCGTAACGCTTTTTAGGTGCTTCGATGTACTTGATCTCAGAAGTTGATTTCGTAATTTCTTTTATTTGTTCGGCAACATCTGTGATGCACCATTCTGCTTCGTTTGCAATGTTAACAGTGTGACATCCTTTTAGATCCATTAAACGTACACACGCTTCAACCGTGTCGTCAATGTAAGTAAAATCTCGTGTTTGCTTTCCAGAACCGAAAACAGTAATTGGCTTATTAGCCAATGCTTGCTCAAAGAAAAGTGGTATAACCATTCTATTATCTTGATTCCATCCATAAACGTTGAAAAAACGCAAAGAAACAACATCAATTCCTTTCTCTTCATGATGAGAAGCAAGGTAGATTTCATTGTAACGTTTTGCCATTGCGTAAGATGTTCTCGGGTCAACAAGAACCTCTTCTGTTAGTGCGTTTTCTATTGCAGAATGTCCGTAAATACCACTTGTAGAAGCATACATTATTTTCTTGATGTTATTGACCTCTGCTGCATTGACTACATTTCTTGTTCCGATAACCTCCACATCCATTGTTTCAACAGGATTATCTGCAACAATATCAACACCTAAAACAGCTGCTAAATGAAAAATCAAATCACATCCTTTGGACGCATCAACTACTGTATCAAAATCTCGAACATCGCCTTTTCTAAAATCAATTTTTGAAAAAGTATCTTTCTCCAATTTATTTCCTCTCAAAAGAGAATCTAAAACAACTACCTCATGTCCATCATCTACTAATCTTTTTGTAAGATTACTTCCAATAAATCCCGCTCCTCCAGTAATTAATATTTTCATAGTATGCATTTGTTACAAATATAGATAAATTAAAAGTTGAAAATTAAGAATTGAAAATTAATCATTACTTCTCTACTAACTTTTTTTAATCAACCTAATCAACTTTTCTTTCGTTTAATAGCTACATTCACCATTGTTTTTTTATTTTTGAATCTATGAAATTTTCCGCAGAACAAATAGCAGGTATTTTAAACGGTACAGTTGAAGGTAATCCATCAGCAGAAGTCAGTGCCTTAGCAAAAATTGAAGAAGGATTTGAAGGTTCTCTTTCTTTTTTGGGCAATCCAAAATACGAAGAACATATCTACACAACTAAGTCAAGTGTGTGTATTGTGAATAATACTTTCACTCCATCAAATTCATTGCCTGATTCATTAACTTTGGTAAAAGTCGATGATGCTTATGCGTGTTTTGCGAAATTATTAGAGCTGTACGACTCCATGACCAAAGAAGAACCTCGAATTGAACAGCCTTCTTTTATTAGTGATACAGCAACTGTTGGAGAAAGTTTATTCTTAGGTGCGCACGCGTATCTCGGAAAAAATGTCACTGTTGGAAATGATGTAGCAATTCACCCTAATGTGACCATTTCTAATAACGTAACTATTGGCAACGGAACAATTATTTATCCTGGCGCAACAATTTATCGTGATTGTGTGATTGGTGCTAACTGTATTATTCATGCTGGAGCCGTAATTGGTGCTGATGGTTTTGGTTTTGCCCCTGATGCAAACGGAGAATTTCAAAAAATACCGCAAATAGGAAATGTAGTTCTAGAAGATAATGTCGACATCGGAGCAAATTCTACGATTGATAGAGCAACAATGGGAAGCACCATTATTCGAAAAGGAGCAAAAATAGACAACCTTGTTCAGATAGGTCATAATGTGGAAGTTGGAACTAACTCTGCAATGGCAGCACAGGTTGGAATTGCTGGTTCTTGTAAAGTCGGAAACAATGTGATGATTGGCGGGCAAGTTGGTCTTGCAGGTCATTTAAAAATAGGCGATAGAGCAATGATTGCAGCACAGTCTGGTGTGCCTGGAGATGTAAAAGCAGACACGAAAGTTATGGGATCTCCTTCTTTTGATATAGATGATTACAAAAAATCTTACATCGGTTTTAGAAGATTACCAAGAATTCTCACTAGATTGCAAGACCTAGAAACAAAACTAAAAGAACTAACAAAAGATAAATAAAGAATGGCTGAAAAGCAAAGAACTTTAGCGCAACCAATCAAACTTTCAGGAATTGGACTGCATACCGGAGAAAAAGTAAATCTAGAAATTCTTCCAGCACCAGATAATCACGGGTATAAATTTCAACGTGTGGATATGGAAGGAGAGCCAACTATTAAAGCAGATTGCGATTTAGTTGTAGCTACAGATAGAGGAACGACACTCGAACAGAATGGAGCACGCGTTTATACAACAGAACATATTTTAGCAGCACTTTATGGTTGCCAAGTGGATAACGCACTGATTAAAATTGATGGACCTGAAGTTCCTATCATGGATGGAAGTTCTAAACTTTTTGTCGATGCAATTGAAAATGCAGGTTACGAAGAACAAATAAAAGAACGCGTCTATCTTGAGTTGGATGAGAACATCAAATGGGAAGATTTAGACAAAGGGATTGAATTCTTAGCAATACCAGATGATCATTATAGAATGACTGTCATGGTCGATTACAACTCTCCTGTTCTGGGTACACAACATGCTTCTATGTATCAAATTGGTGATTTCAAAAAAGAAATTGCTGCTTGTAGAACTTTTGTGTTTTTGAGAGAGCTTGAATTTTTAGCAAAGAATAACTTAATCAAAGGTGGAGATTTAGATAATGCCATCGTATTGGTTGAGCGTGAGAATATTAGTAAAGAAGAATTAGATTCTCTAGCAAAACTTTTAGGAAAAGAAGAATTAAACATTACGGTTGATGGTATCGGTGTATTGAACAGTACAAAATTGCAATACGAGAATGAACCTGCACGTCATAAATTATTAGATATTGTTGGTGATTTAGCCTTAGTTGGTGTGCCGATCAAAGCGCATATACTTGGAGCAAGACCTGGGCATTCTGGTAATGTTCGTTTTGCTAAAGTGCTAAAAGAATACTGGAAGAAAAAACAAAAAGCAGGGAAGCGTTTCGATTTAGAAAAAGCACCGCTTTACGATATCAATGATATTGAGAAAATGTTGCCTCACCGTTTCCCTTTCTTAATGGTTGATAAAATCATGGAAATTCATGAAGAGTCTATTGTTGGCGTGAAAAACGTCACAATGAACGAGCCTATTTTTACAGGTCATTTCCCTGGTAACCCAATTTTTCCTGGAGTACTTCAAATTGAAGCAATGGCACAAGTGGGTGGTATATTTGCATTGAGCAAAATGGAAGATCCTCATTTATATTCAACTTATTTCATGAAAATTGATAAGGTGAAATTTAAACAAAAGGTGGTGCCTGGTGATACCATCGTTTTTGACCTAAAACTACTTTCTCCAATTAGAAGAGGATTGGTAAATATGGGTGGAACAGCATATGTAAACGGAAAACCAGTAATGGAGGCAGAAATGCTTGCACAAGTGATTAAAGACAAAGAATGATAAGTAACCAAGCAAATATTTCAGAGAAGGCTAGCATCGGAAAAGATGTGAGAATTGATTCTTTTTCAACTGTTTTTGAAGATGTTGTAATTGGCGATGGAACTAGAATTCATCCGAATGTGACCATCTACCCTCGAACAGTAATAGGAAAGAATTGTGAAATATTTCCGGGAGCAGTTATCGGTGTCGATCCTCAGGATTTAAAATTTGAAGGAGAAGAAACAAACGTAGAAATTGGAGACAATACAGTCATTCGAGAATGCGTAACAATTCATAGAGGTACAAAGGATAAATGGAAAACAGTTATTGGAAGCAATTGTTTACTGATGACTTATGTTCATGTTGCACACGATTGCCAAATTGGTGACGGAGTGATTTTAGCAAGTTATGTTGGTCTTTCGGGACACGTTCAAATAGATAATTTTGCAATTCTAGAAGGTAAGGTTGCGGCGCAGCAATTTGTACATATTGGAGAACATGCATTTATAGGTGGTGCTTCTTTGGTGAGAAAAGATATCCCACCTTACGTGAAAGCTGCTCGTGAACCGTTAAATTTTGCAGGTGTAAACTCGGTAGGCCTTCGAAGAAGAGGTTTTGCAGATGCTGATGTACGGACTATTGAGGATGTTTACAGAATTTTATACGTGCAAAACAATAATATTTCTAAAGGTATCAAAGCAATTAAAAAAACATTGCCAGAATCAGAATTAAGAAACCAAATCATTGACTTCGTAACAAATTCTGAAAAAGGAGTCATACGTGGAATGATATAGAAAGCGAGAACGAAGAAGTTAAGAATATGACTAATTTCTCTACCTTCCTTAACTCCTGTCTTCTTAACTTCTTAATTACTTAACTCCTCAAAACAAAATGATAAAAAGAGCTGACGTTCTAGAACTAGAAATAACCGGATATGCTTTCGGTGGTCGTGGAATTGCAAAAATACCAACTGAAAATGGAGAATACGTAGTATTTGTTGATAATTCTTTTCCTGGGCAAAAAGTCAAGGCGAGAGTAGCAAAGAAAAGAAAACGTTATGCAGAAGCAAAACTGATTGATGTGATAGAGCGTTCTCCATTAGAGAAGATTTCTGAATTTCAAGAAATCTCAGGAGGTCCTTATATATATATTCCAATCGAAGAACAAGTCAAAGTAAAACAAGAATCAACACTAGAAGTTTTTCGAAGAATTGGCGGAATTGAAAATCCAATGGATAAATTCGATGAGTTTATTTCTTCTCCAGAACATTTTTTCTACAGAAATAAAATGGAGTACAGCTTTTCTTGCATCGAGCATGATAGAGAAACAGGTGAGGATATTGATGATGCATTTGCGCTTGGTTTCAAGAGAAGAGGGACATGGTGGAAAGTTGAATCACTTGACAAACCAAGTGGTATGTTTGACAAAGAATGGGAAACAATTCTCATCGAGGTTAGAGAATTTTTAAAAGCTACTGGATTGACTGCTTGGCATCCTCCTCAAAAAACAGGGTTCTTCCGGCATATCGTCGTGCGTAAATCATTTTATCAAGATCAATTACTGTTGAATTTAGTGACTTCCTCCGAAGGTGTTGAAAATTTTGACGCACATGCATTCGCCGATTTCTTGAAAGAAAAATTAGGAAGTCGATTGGCAGGATTGCAACATACCATTAATGACAATGTTGCGGACAGAGCAAAGATAGAGAATGGAGAATGCGAATTGTTGCATGGTGAACCAGTTGTCATTGAACAATTACTTGGGTTGAATTTCGAAATCTCCATGGAAAGCTTTTTTCAAACCAATCCAAAATGTGCAGAGAAACTGTATACAAAAGCATTGGATTACGTTTTTGAAGAGCAATTAGGAGAGAATGATGTGGTAATGGACTTATTCTGCGGTACAGGAACCATTGGGCAAATTTTAGCTTCCAAAAATAATTCTGTGAGAATCATTGGCGTGGATATTGTCGAAGAAGCAATCGAGGATGCAAAGAAAAATGCAGAACGAAATGGAATCAAAGATATTGAGTTTTTTGCAGCAGACGTTGGGAAATTCTTGAGAGAATATCCGGACTTTATTGGCAAAATAAAAACAGTAATTCTAGATCCTCCGCGAGCAGGTATTGCTCCCAAAACTTTATTAAAAGTAATAGCGTTGGGTGCAGAGAATATCGTCTACATTTCTTGTAATCCATCAACGCAAGCAAGAGATACGGACACTTTAATTCAAGCAGGTTATGAATTAGAAAAACTCAGCTTGGTTGACCAATTCCCGCACACAGGACACATCGAATCTATTGCTAAGTACAAGAAAACAGGACTCATTTAATGTAATTATTGACATACATTTTTTAACGAAATTCTATTCTCTTGAAGTAGAAACTTATTCGTGCGTGATGGGCATTCAATTCTAGAGTGATGTAATCGAAATTAATCATTAGTGAAAAAGGAAGCGACAAAGGAGCTCGCCTGTCTGAACTTATGATTCATAAAGATGAAAGAATGGTGGAATTGCAGCGCTAGACTTTTTTGCTAACTTTTTTTGGCAATGAAAAAAAGTGGATCTAATTAAAGGTTGTATTTTTATCAAATACTATTGAAAAAAAAATGAAAGTAGAACTCATATCTATCGGAGATGAATTGCTAATCGGGCAAACAGTCAACACAAACGCTTCGTGGATTGGTGAGCAACTAGCAAAACGTGGTGTTGAGGTCGAAAATGCCGTCACAATCAAAGATGATAAACAGTCCATCATTTCTGCGTTAGATGTTGCTTTAAAGCGTTCTGAAGTTGTTATAATTACTGGAGGATTAGGTCCAACAAAAGACGATATTACTAAGAAAGTATTGACCAATTATTTCAAGACAGAATTAGTCATCAATGAAGAGGTTTTGACAAGGGTTCGTGGATTCTTCGAAATGAGAGGCAAAGAAATGTTGGACATTAATATTCAACAAGCAGCATTGCCGAAGTCTGCAACCATTCTTCATAATCAAGTTGGAACGGCATCTGGAATGTGGTTTGAAGAAAAAGGAAAGGTGATTATTTCTCTTCCGGGAGTTCCTTATGAAATGAAACACCTTCTTTCTACACAAGGTTTTGACTTGTTGATGGGGAGATTTGGAGTCCAAGAATTGTACAACCAAACTATTCAATTTCAAGGAGTAGGAGAGTCTTACCTCGCGGATAAAATCAGTGACATCGAGGATGTTTTAGCAAAAAAGAATATCAAGTTAGCATACTTGCCATCAACGGGGATGTTGCGACTTCGTTTTACAGGCGCGTCTTCTGATGAGGTTAAGAAAACTATTTCAGAGACAATCAATGAGTTATACAATAGACTGCCAAAATATTTGTTTGGAGGTGAGGGAAAAGGATTGAGCGAGGTTGTCGGAGATTTATTGGTAGAAGAAAACGCAACCGTTGGTACAGTCGAAAGTTGTACAGGTGGAGCACTTGCCAAAGAGTTTGTTCAAATAGCTGGTTCGTCACGTTATTTCGAAGGAAGTATCGTGAGTTATTCAAATGAGTTAAAAGCAAGCATCGTTGGGGTAGAAGAGGATGTTTTAAAAGAATTTGGGGCCGTCAGCGAAGAGGTTGTCTTGCAAATGGCAAAGAATGGTCGCAAAAAATTAAATGTTGATTACTGCATCGCGACTTCTGGCATCGCAGGACCAACAGGTGGAACTGATGAAAAACCAGTAGGACTAGTTTGGATCGCTATCGCAGGACCAGAAATCACTAGAGCATTTCGTTTTCAATTTGGGAACCATCGCGGCAGGAATATACAATCAACAGTTTTAACTGGGTTGAATCTTCTGAGATGCCAATTAATGGGGTTGTAGTTTGTTGTTGATTTAGATTATTTCGGAATAATCATCTTCAAATTTAATAATAACTAACTTTAATCTTCTAATAATCCATAATTCTAACAAAAGTCTACTTCTATAATCAATAATTATAACAAGGATATACTTCCTATTCAGCTTAAAAGCACTATATTTGTCCCTCGATTGAAAAGAATCATCGAATTTCCGAAAAAAAGTATTCATTTACTTGGTGCTTTCTGAAATAAATGGTTTCTTTGCACCCGCTTTTATAATAAGTATATAAAAATATAGAGATGTCAAGAGTTTGTCAAATCACAGGTAAGTCAGTAATGGTAGGGAACAATGTTTCTCACTCAATGCGTAAGACTAAACGTAAGTTCTACCCGAACTTAATTACAAAGAAATTTTTCATTCCAGAAGAGAATGAATACATCACGTTGAAGATTTCTACTTCTGCGTTGAGAACTATTAACAAGAAAGGAATTGCTGTTTGCGTGAAAGAAGCAAGAGCAAAAGGGTTTATTAAGTAAATGCACTTTCTCCCATTGTGAAATGGTAGCGAAAAACAAGAAAGAAAATGGCAAAGAAAGGAAATAGAGTTCAAGTTATTCTAGAGTGCACAGAGCACAAAGATTCTGGAAAACCTGGAACATCTCGTTACATTACAACGAAGAATAGAAAAAATACTCCTGATAGATTGGAGATTAAGAAGTTTAACCCAATTTTGAAGCGTAATACGATTCATAAAGAAATTAAATAACTTTAAGAGATGGCAAAGAAAGTAGTAGCATCCTTACAGAAAGGTGGGGGTAAAGAGCATACGAAAGTAATCAAAATGGTAAAGTCTGAAAAAGGATCTTATACATTTAAAGAAGAAATTGTACACCAAAAGAAAGTAGCTGAGTGGTTCACAAAGAACTAGTCAATACTTTTTATGATATTAATATAAGCTTCTGCCAACGGTAGAAGCTTTTGTTGTTTAAAATTATGGCACTATTTAACCTCTTCTCAAAGAAGAAAAAGGAAACACTGGATAAAGGATTAGAGAAAACAAAACAAAGTTTTTTTAATAAACTCTCACGTACCATTGTTGGTAAGTCGAAAGTTGATGCTGAGGTTTTGGATAACCTCGAAGAGGTATTAATCACTTCTGATGTTGGGGTTGAGACAACTTTAAAAATCATCGATAAGATTGAAGAGCGTGTTTCTAAAGATAAATTTGTTGGTACGGATGAACTGAACACAATTTTAAAAGAAGAAATCACTTCTTTACTGGAAGAAAATCACTCTGATTCAACAGTTGGTTTTGATGTTCCCTGGCACGCAGCAGGTCCGCATGTGATAATGGTGGTTGGTGTGAATGGTGTCGGAAAAACAACGACCATTGGAAAGTTGGCGCACCAATTTAAAGCGGCAGGAAAGAAGGTGGTCTTAGGTGCGTCAGATACGTTTAGAGCTGCTGCTGTTGATCAATTGATTCTGTGGGCAGAAAGAGTAGGTGTGCCGATTGTGCAACAAGGAATGGATGCAGATCCTGCTTCAGTGGCTTTTGATGCTTTGCAATCTGCCAAATCTCAAGAAGCTGATGTCGTAATTATCGATACTGCTGGACGTTTGCATAATAAGGTTAATCTTATGAATGAATTGAGCAAAATAAAACGGGTGATGGATAAAGTTATTCCAGGTGCTCCTCACGAGATTTTATTGGTGCTTGATGGCTCAACAGGGCAGAATGCTTTTGAACAAGCAAAACAATTCTCTTTAGCAACAGACATTAATGCATTGGCGGTGACTAAATTAGACGGAACTGCAAAAGGTGGTGTTGTTATTGGAATCTCAGATCAAATGAAAATTCCAGTAAAATATATTGGAGTTGGTGAAGGTGTGGATGATTTGCAAGCTTTCGATAGAGTGGAGTTTGTGGATTCACTTTTCTCATAATTAGTTTCTTGTTGTTTACCTATTAGTTTTGTTGGCTAGTCGAATTTAATGTATTGATAATGCGATAAATTTGGGTTGCGTTTGTTTTTTTGATAGATTGCCTGCCTAAACTGTTAAAATTATTTAAACTATGAATTCTTTCAAAAGATCGGTTTTCCACAATTTATTGTGGGGATTCGTTATGTTAATGTCATCCATAACGTTATATGGACAATCAATTCAAATTAACAAAACTCCTTATCAAGATCAGCTGACTTATAAGTCAACAATTGGACCGGATGGATATGTTCGTTGTGGAACTATGGAGGCCGATTCTTTATTAAGAGCGACGCATTCAAATATGCCTTCTTTGCATGAAGAAGAAATGTGGTTGCAAAATAGAATATTGGAATTTAAGGTTGAGCAACAAGCAAAAGTTGCTGCAGGACTTCCAAAAGCTACAATTCTTACGATACCTATGGTTGTTCACGTTATTCATAACGGAGATGTTTATGGTGTGAATGAAAACATTTTAGATGAACAGGTCCTGTCTCAAGTTCAGGTTCTTAATGAGGACTACAGAAAAATGGCAGGGACAAATGGTTTTAATACTCACCCGGCTGGAGCTGATGTCCAAATTGAATTTTGTATGGCATTAGTCGACCCTAACGGTAATTCTACGAACGGTATTGACAGAGTTAATTATGGAACTGCTAGTTTTACAGGGCAAGCAGATGTAAATGCAATGAAACCTTCGACTCAATGGGATCCTACGCAGTACATGAATATGTGGACTGTTAACTATGGTGGGTCAGGATTACTCGGCTTTGCACAATTTCCAGACAACTCTGGGTTAGCAGGACTTGGTGCAAGTGGTGGAAGTGCAAACACAGATGGTGTTGTTGCTGATTATCGTGCTTTCGGCTCTTCTCAAATTTTCGCTGGTGGTAATTATAACCCAACTTATGACTTAGGGAGAACTATGACTCATGAAGTTGGGCATTGGTTAGGATTGAGGCATATTTGGGGAGACGCAACTTGTGGTGATGATTTTTGTGCAGATACACCACAGTCTACAACTTCTAATTATGGTTGCCCTAATATTACTACTTGTGATGGTGTAAAAGATATGGTTGAAAATTATATGGATTATACCGATGATCCGTGTATGAATATATTTACACTTGATCAGAAAACAAGAATAAGAACTGTAATGAGTGTTTCTCCAAGACGAGCGAGTCTTGCAAGTTCAACAGTTTGTACACCTCCAATAGCTGATGATGCAGGAATTTTATCAATTGTTTCTCCCTCAGGGACTATTTGTGGAACGAGCTTCACACCTGTTGTTACTTTGAAAAACTTTGGAAATAATACAATTACATCAGTTACTATCAATTACGATATAGATGGTGGAGCAAACCAAACTTTTAATTGGACAGGATCTTTAGCGTCTTTGGCAACTATAAATGTTATACTTCCGGGTATGACATCTACTGGAGGTGCTCATGTTTTTAATTCATCAACTTCTCTTCCTAATGGTAACGCTGATGGTAATTCTACAAATGACGCAGGTTCTTCTAGTTTTACATTGTCTACAGCCGCAGGTGTTGTTTTACCAATTGCAGAAGGATTTATTGGGACAACGTTTGCTCCAGTTGGCTGGACAGTGAATAATGTTGGAACAGCTGACACTTGGGTTAGAAATGGAGGACAAGGCAATACGCCTACAGCAGGTAATTCTGCAATGATAGATAACTACACGAATGATTTTAGAGGTTCTAATGATGAATTAATTATGCCAAAGTCTGATTTAACTGGACTTTCTTCTGCTCAATTGCAATTTGATGTGGCGTATGCAAGATACGATGCTAGTTTTAATGATCAGTTGGACGTTATGGTCTCCACTGATTGCGGTCAAACTTACACAACTGTCTATTCTAAAGCGAGTAGTGTTCTAGCAACTGACCCGGATCAAACTGGTCAATATTCAGCACCTGCAACTTGGAGGACGGATGTTGTAGATATGACTCCATATATTGGGAACAACAGTGTTGATATTAAGTTTGTGAATGTTTCAGGTTATGGTCAGAATTTGTATTTAGATAATGTGAATTTAACAGGAGTTTCATCTTCTGCAACTGTTAGTTTTTCATCAAATCCTAATCCTGTTTGCGTTGGGTCAACAATAACTTATACAGATGCTTCTACAGGAGCAACATCTTGGGCTTGGGGTTTTGGTGTAGGAGCTACTCCTGCAACGGCAACTGGAATAGGACCTCATACTGTGACTTATTCTTCTGCAGGAACCAAAACTGTAGTTCTTACAATTAATGGGGGAGCAACTTCTTCATCTCAAAATATTACAGTAAATCCTATTCCATCTGCTCCAACAGTAACTGTTGCAGATAACTGTGGTTCTTCTACGTTAACTGCAACAGGAACAGGTTTACTATGGTCAACAGGAGAAACAACTTCTTCAATCACAGTAACAACAGGCGGAACTTATACAGTCACTCAAACAGTTTCAGCTTGTACCAGTACAAATGGTTCAGGAACAGCAAATCCAATAGCTATTCCGTCTGCACCAACAGTAACAGTTTCAGATAATTGTGGTTCTTCTACATTAACTGCAATAGGAAGTAACTTGTTATGGTCAACAGGAGAAACAACTTCTTCAATCACAGTAACAA
>JAJRQP010000152.1 GCA_024280195.1 Bacteroidota bacterium
AGCATCGATTCTCGAAAAATAAAAGGCCGGTTAACCCATATCATTAAAAATAAAAATGGAATACCTAATAATAAGACGGGAAAAAAGGTACAGGCAACACCAAACAAAAAGGCAGCATTAAAAACTGCTCGTCTTCCGTCTTCTTTTTGATTCAGTTTTAAAAGCTGAATTAAAGATAATAGTATGAAGAGTTGGGAAATTACCAATCCGTCTAAAAAATAAAAGGAATGAAAAAAACTCATTAACACGGTAAACAAAAGTGCAGGGAGGTAATTGTTTTTTTCTATAAATTGGTTTCTATTGAAGACAACATTTACAAGAATTGCAGAACTTGAAATAATGATGATTGCAAGAATGCTAAACCATGTGTTTCCTTGATTTGATACGTTTCCCCAAAGTCCAAAACCAACTGTTTTATGAGGTAAGTGATACGGTTGCCACCAGTTTAGTACACAAAAAAGTGCAACAATTACAGGAATAAAAACAAGAATTAGCGACCTATTATTAAGAAATCCTTTTAACATAAAACGAAGATAGCATATTTTTTTTGGGTTCTTTGTTGCATTGTTTCACTTAGAATTCTATATTTAAACTCTCTCTTAAAAAAGAGAACAACAAATTTAGCATACAAATAGGCTTTTTAAGCACAAGAATTTATAGATTATGGCAACAACAAAATACAACGACAAAGACCTAAAAGAATTTAAAGAATTAATTAACCATAAATTAAAGGAGGCAAAAATCGATTTAGATTTATTACGTGGATCACTTTCTCACAATGATGATCATGGTACAAATGATACCGGCCGTTCTTTTAACATGATGGAAGATGGTTCAGAAACACTTTCTCGTGAAGAAATGGCACAATTAGCTAATCGTCAGGAGAAGTTTATTACAAGTTTAAAGAACGCATTAGTCAGAATTGAGAACAAAACATACGGGGTTTGCCGCGTGACAGGTAAATTAATCAACAAAAAAAGATTGATGTTAGTTCCCCATGCTACATTGAGTATTGAGGCAAAAAACGCACAAGGATAATCTGAAGAACGTTCTTGTGAAGAAAAAAGCACTCATTGTTGCTGTCATAGTAACGCTTATTTTATTAGCTGACCAGCTGGTTAAAATTTACGTGAAAACGAATTTTGAACCGGGAGAGTCTTATAACCTTGTCGGCACATGGTTGGTTGCAGAATATATCGAAAATCAAGGGATGGCTTTTGGAACTAGTTTTGGTTCACAAGCATGGCATAAATTAGCATTGAGTCTTTTTAGGGTTGTTGCGATATCTGCCCTCGTTTATTATTGGTTCAAGCAGATGAAAAAAGGTGCTCCGTTGGAGTTTCTTATTGCAATCGGACTCGTTTTTGCCGGAGCGACGGGTAATCTTATCGATTCTATGTTCTATGATTTTGCTTTTCCTTATGACCCTTGTTCTAGTTTTAATTATTTAGAAGGTTCTGGTAATTTTGTGGATTGTGATTTTATGGGAGAAATGGAAACTAAAAATCGTGGTTTCTTATTCGGAAATGTGGTTGATATGTTCAAATTTCATGGATATTGGCCAGAATGGATGCCGTGGATAGGCGGAGGACCTTTGTTTCCTGCAATTTGGAACATTGCCGATGCTTCAATTACTTCAGGGGTGATTTTGATTTTTATTCGTCAGAAGAAGTATTTTCCAAAAGAAGAGGAAGAGAAGAATGAAGTAGAGAATAGTAATGAAAAATTAGAAAATGAAGAATGAAAAGTTTCGTTCTAATTTCAATTTTTCTTCTTAATAATAACCCTTCTTTCTCGCAACAACTTTCTGAAAAAGGACTCCGAAAAACGTTTGCAAAAATTCTCCGTCGAGATCAGTCTCATATTCATCGTGATTCTATTCGAAGTGTTCTTATTATTGAAAATTTCGAACAAATAAATCAACTGTTAGAAGAGAGGAGAATTCCTGATTATAAAAACAGTGATTTCTCTAAAAGAACAAAAAAGAAATTGTTTTGGGGGTCTTATTTAACGTTTCATCATGTTCTTCAAGTAGATGCTAAACTACTTTTAAACACAAAAACAATAGCGTTTTACAAAAGGGAAATCAGTGCGAATAATTCATTGAAAAAGGATTTAAAGTCTGCTATGTGGTCTTTTAACCAATCCATTTCTCATTATGATTACCCTTTTTGGAACGAGGGTCTTGAAAATTTGTTTTGGTTGGCATTAAAAGAATGGGAAATGGAGATTGATTCGACTCCACTAGCTTATTAATGCTGTCTAGATAAATTTATTATCTTTAAACAATGAGTCAAATTAAGAAACCCATAAACAGAAGTCAATTACGACGGAAAGTTGGTTGAGAATATTTTATTCTTAAAAGAAAGTATCACTGGTTATTCGGTAAAAATAAATGGGCAAGGACTAAAAAAATCAACTTCAATAATAACATTGTCTACCATCATAAATCAATGATATTAAGACCTTTGAAAGATGTGGAAATGTATTTGCAAGAAAATAAAAGAACAAACCTGCAACTTGCTATACAACACATAGATAAAATCGTTATACAACCCGGAGAAACATTCTCTATTTGGAAACTTGTTGGAAGGCCCAGTAAAAGAAAAGGATATCTCGAAGGTCTTGTTTTAAATCAAGGACAGGTTGCAAAAGATACAGGGGGAGGGCTTTGCCAACTAGGTAATTTGTTGTTTTGGATTTTTGCTCATAGCCCATTAACTATTACAGAGAGGTACAGGCACGGTTTTGATGTTTTTCCTGATGTGAATAGAAAGGTTCCGTTTGGTGCTGGGGCAACCTTGTCTTATAATTACATTGATTTACAAGTAAAAAACACAACATCTCAAGCTTTTCAAATTAAGCTTTGGCTCGATGAAACACACTTAAATGGACAACTTCTTTCAGAAGAAAAATTAACATCGGTTTTTACAATAGAGGAAAGAAATCATAAGATGGAACAACAAGTTTGGGGTGGTTATTCGCGTCACAATCAAATTTTTCAAATCATTGAAACAAATCACACAATAGAAGAACGGTTGCTTGTTGAAAATCACGCAATAATGATGTATAGTCCTTTTTTAGAAAGTAAACTAAGTTAGCATTTAATCTTTCTCAAATTCTGTGTTAAATACCTTAAGTGTAATCAGTTCCATTTAGTGAAAATTCCGAGGCATTCCTTTTCCATTCGTGAATTAGTGCCATCTACAATCTAAACGTCACACCTCCCAAAACCTGAAATGCGTGAACCTGCGCGTTGTACCAACGTTGATATCTTTGCGAGGCAAGGTTGTTAAACTGAACAAATGCCGAGATGCGTTTATTATACCTGTACTCTATTCCTAGATTGATATCAGTAATAAATCCTAAATCTCCTATTCGTTGACCATTCTCCAAAGTTGTTTGCGTGTCTGGAGTAATAACCAATGCTTTTCTTCCTTGTTCTAGGTTAAAGTCAACATTAAACAAGAACTTATCAAACAGGTTGTAGTGACCTCTAATAATGAATTCAAACTGCGGTAAGTTCCATGCGTAACTATTATTTAGTGGAGAATATGAATGGAAACGACCGATTGCATCTACTTTGATTTTCTCTTTCAGCTGGTAAGAAATAGAGGCGTCAATTGTTGTGATATTCATCGTGTCGTAAATCACATTGAACTTATTTCCCCGAGAATGCAAGGTGTCAGTTACAAATAATGCTTTATCTCTTACGTTCGCAAAACTAATTCCTGCATTAAAGCTAATTCTTCTGCTCAGTGTTCCTTTTATTCCACCGTAGAATTCAATCGGTTTTTTCTCGTTTCGCAATTCTATATTGGGAAGAATAAACTCATTCTCCAAGGTCATTGCTTTGAAAGAATTTTGCTTTAATCCACCTCTAATTCCCGCATAAGGAATAAAAATATCATTGAACATGCTGTACTTTATCTCCGCTAGAGGATAAATATACATCTTTGTTTTGTTGTGCACATCGAGAACGATATCTACACCAATGTTCGCTTTGAAACGGTTATCAAAAATGTAGGTTGTGATATTTGGTTTTAAATTAATAACTGTATTGTTTAACACAATCCCCGTATCTAAACCTGTAGAACTTGTATCTGCAATGCCGTATTTATATCCGTTGTATCGAACATTAAAATCTGCAGAATAGGTCTCTTTTCCATACTTATAAAACCATTTTGAAGTCACACCGAAGTAATTTTCTTTAGCTCTCCAATCTTCAAAGTTTGCAGCCAATGGTTTCTTTGAACGGTAATTGTTATAAGTAAGTCCAAGTGTGTAATTTAGCTTTGCACTGTCTTTTATATGCGAAGAATAAGCCCCTGAAATTCCAAAATCACTGTAACGTTGAGCAATACTATCCTTGTCCAAGCCAAGCGTGTCAGAAATACCATAATAATGCAACCCTTGATTGTTGTAGTGGACATCTCCGAGTACAGAATACCTTTTCTCATTAATTCCTCCGTAGAATAAAGACTTCGTTCTATCAAATTGCGCGCGAGAAAAACCAGTGATATCTCCAAAAGAACTTAAGTGTTTAATATGCGCTCCGTAAACGTATTTTCGAGAACGTTTTGAGTCAAAATAAACCTCTCCCAAAGGCATCAATTCAGAACCGATTCCTAACTTGATATAGGTGCTGTATAATTGAGGTAACTTTTCCTTTAATTTTATGGATGCAGGGTTAATTCTCTCCACTTCTGCAGTGGTTTCATACTTCAAAGGAAGCAAAGGGTATTCTACAATGGCTGTTGGAATCACCGTGTCCACAACCCGAGGGTTTAATGCCGTTCGGTAAGCTTTTTCTATTCTTCTGTCACCTTCTGCATTAACTACTACGGGATCATCTTGTCCGAATGAAACGAACGATGTAAAAAGAATTATAAGTGTTGCTGTTTTTTTCATATTAATTCCCATTTTGTCCGTTAATTTCAATAATTGGATCCACGTCAGGCGTAATGTTTTCTTTCGGCGCATCTTTCAGTTGCATTAACTCGCTCCAAAGTTGATTTGCTTCATCCAGAATACCATCGTCAGGTATTGGATAGTGATCCATCACCGACTTCAATGTTTGCTC
>JAJRQP010000153.1 GCA_024280195.1 Bacteroidota bacterium
GTGGATGTATTGAGCAATATGAGAATCAATGTGCGTGCTGTGTTCTCTCCAGAGCATGGCTTTCGAGGTGATGCAGATGCTGGAGAGCACGTTGAGAATGGCAAAGATAAGAAGACGGGATTCCCATTGATTTCATTGTATGGAAAGAATAAAAAGCCGACCAATGAGCAGTTGAAAGACATCAAAGTAATGATTTTTGACATTCAAGATGTGGGGGTTAGATTCTACACCTATATTTCTACGTTACATTATGTGATGGAAGCATGTGCGGAGAATGATATACTTTTAATTATTCTCGATCGTCCTAATCCGAATGGGCATTATGTGGATGGTCCTATTTTAGATATGAAATTTCATTCTTTTGTTGGAATGCACCCGGTTCCAATTGTTCACGGAATGACTATCGCAGAATATGCAAGAATGATCAATGGAGAAGGTTGGTTAAAAGATAGTTTACAATGCAGAACGCATTTGGTACGTTGTGAGAATTATACGCATGATACTCCTTATTCTTTGCCAATTCCCCCGTCACCAAATTTAAGGTCAGATGTCTCGATTCAGTTGTATCCAAGTTTATGTTTGTTAGAGGCGACAAGTGTCACAGTTGGTCGTGGAACAGATGGTCCTTTTGAAAGATATGGACATCCTGATTTTCCAGAGAATGAAACGGCTTTTTCTTTCACGCCAAAAGCAGGTTATGGTTCGAAGCACCCAAAATTTGAAGAAAAAAAATGCTATGGTTTTAATTTGAATTCTCCAGAGTATGAGAGAATGAATCAGTTAGATTTAAGTTTTTTAATGAAAGCAAATGAATTGTTGAAAGGGAATGTTTTTGTGAATCGCGCGAAATTTTTCAATCTCTTGGCAGGTAATTCGACTTTAATGAAGCAAATAGAAGAGGGGATGAATGAGAAGAATATTCGGGAATCGTGGAAGAAGGACTTGGATGGGTATAAAGAGATGAGGAAGAAATATTTACTTTATGATTAGAATTGACTCAACAAATCATCATTAATCTTTTTTTTCCATTTTTTTCTTTTGGCGCTCGGTGAACACATGGAAGAGCATTGCTTTCAGGAAAATCAATTGCTAATTTCCAAAGATGCCCGACTCCCAGACTTATGTGTTGTGCATTCAGGTTTGCTTGATAATGTAAATCAAAGAAATTCTCAGTTAAAAATGCATCAAATCCCTCTTCTTTTCCATCGAATAAACTTTTGAGCTCAGCTCGAATTTCAGGAATTAGAATTTTTTGTTGAGCTTGAGAATTGGCAATAATTTCACTCGGCTCACCGTGATAAGTGCATAGAAAAGTATCGCTTGGTATTGGAGAACGGTCCACATGGTAGGAATAAACATCAGTCGGAAAAGGAGGATAGCTATCATCTCTCTCGTAATGCTTGATAATATTAAGTATTGGAGAAGCACCATGATTTTTTAATAGCTCAAAATCAGTGATGAGTATTTCACGCGCCAATTGACCTTGTGTACTCAATTGAAGCGCAAGAAGTTGCTCCATGCTGAGGTTGACCATGTTTCCTGTGAACTCAACCTTGTTTACAATCTCCGAAAAATCTCCGATTAGTTCACGTTTCCAGCAAATGGCATTCATTTCTCCTTGACAAGAAGTTGAAATAAGGTCTTGGAAGCTTGTGACGAGGTGAGTTTGGGATAAATCAATCATGAATTCACACTAAAATAATTCATAACTCATAATTCTAGCAAATGTCCACTTCATTAATCCATAATTCTAACAGGTGCATACTTCCAAAATCAAACTTTCGCATTCAACACTTTCTCCTTCATTTCCTCCATAAAATTGAGCATTCTATCTCTTACTTTCTCATCAGAAGAAGCAATGATCTTCGCGGCAAGAATACCTGCATTTTTTGCGCCATCAAGTGCAACTGTTGCCACAGGAATACCACCAGGCATTTGCAGAATAGATAAGATACTGTCCCAACCATCTATTGAATTTCTAGATTTCACAGGAACGCCAATCACAGGAAGAGGAGTTAAAGACGCAGTCATTCCAGGAAGATGTGCAGCACCGCCAGCACCAGCGATAATTACTTTTAATCCTCTCGTGTGAGCAGATTTAGCATAGTCAAACATTAATTCGGGGGTTCTGTGAGCAGAAACGATTTTCACCTCGGTCTCAATGCCTAGTTCTTTGAGGATATCAATCGCATCTTGCATCACCGGCATATCCGATGTGCTTCCCATAATAATTCCGACTTCAATCATGTGGTGTTTTTTTTACAAATATAAGGAAAGTCAATGATTCAAGGGGTGCAATGTTTCGATGATTCAGGGGAAGTGCATGCCTGTTAGGAATGATTCAATGAAAACACCTACTATGGATACCTATTAAATCAATGTTCTAATGATTGAATGTTCTAATGAGAAGTGAATTCTTGTTAGAAGTGGGGTTAATAAACAAGCACCTACTATGGATACCTATTAAATCATTAGAACATTAAATCATTGAACCTTCTTGTAACCTTCCAAATTATCCAGTCCCCAATTTTCTAATTCTGATTCTGACCATAATTCAGGAAAGAAAATTCGACGTTGGTAACGAGGATGCATGTATTTGTGCCAATCAGAGCCTCCTGTAGCTTCAACTTCTACCGGCCCACTGTCTAAATATTTTGCGGCTGCGTCGTAGTGATGCATTACCCAATCAATATTTACGGTATGATCGTAATGACGCATTGCATTAATTAAATCAACATTTTTTCTATATTCTTCTGGAAGCTCCTTGAATTTCGTCCAAAGGTTTACGGTGTTGTAATCCTTCATCCATTCAATCAATTCTTTTTTGTACTTCTTTTCGAAATTACGCATCAACATATTCTTGCCACCATTCTTTCTGTCGAGACCAGCCGCTTGCCAATACATATTGTCAAAAGCATGTTCGTAAGGCGTATCTCTGTTGATTGTTTTTCTGAATCGATAATCAATCAGGTTAATCAATTCTGTCGATGCAATTTCAATTTTTCGATATTGGGCAGATTGGAAACCACTTGCAGGGGTCAATGTGTCTCGGAATTTCATGTATTGTTCCAATTCCATTCCTTCTCCCATGATGTCAAAAGAATTTGAAAGCATATCGAAATAGCGGCTGACTCTCATCAGGTGCATCACAAATTTTTCAGGCTTAATATTCTCCGTGAAAGAAATTTGCTGCATCTCCCAAAGAATCATTTTAAACA
>JAJRQP010000154.1 GCA_024280195.1 Bacteroidota bacterium
ACCAAAAAATGACATTCCTTCATCTAAGTAAGCCTGTCTTGATTGAAAAATCCATTGAGAACCTTTTGGTAATGCTGGATTCTTAAGAGGAAAACCGACATCAACTCTTACTATAAAATAATCAAGATCAAGTCGTAATCCGAAACCTGCGGCAAAAGCAATTTCATTGAGCATGTTTTTTGAAACTTGCCCTCCTACTCTATTAGGATCATTTAATGCTGTCCAAATATTACCCGCATCTACAAACAAAGCTCCTTTAAACAAAGAAGTAAATGCAAATCTAAATTCTGCAGAAGAACCTAGCCTTAAATCGCCTACTTGTGTCGCAGAACGATTCGTGTCAAGATAATACTTATAAGAACCTGGACCCAGTGATCTTGCTCTCCATCCTCTATTATCATTCGCGCCACCAGCAAAAAAACTATAATCATACGGAAGAGAAGTTTTAGTATTACCGTAAGGCAGACCTCCACCAATCACTGCTCTGAAATTGAAACTTTTCTCTTTTCCGAGAGGTTTTGAGAAAATCAATTCATTATCCAATCTCGTAAATTGAGCATAAGCGATTCCAAAAAGTCCATATTGCCCATTCGCTACAGTATCTTGACTTCCTTGAAACAAGGAAACGATATTTCCTGCGGGATCAAATGAAGAGCTAAAATAAAGTTGAGAATTTCCTTTTCTTTTTTCTTTCTCTTTGATATTGTATTCAAACTTAAATTTGAAATCTTGCCAAATAAATTGATTGCTATAGGTGTTGAGTAAGAATAAATCATTTAAAGCTGTTAATTTAGATTCGAAATCATTGCTCTTATCAATGTTTACGAATTTAATTGCAGAAAGTCCTGGCAACCCCATTTCAAAAATCATGGTTTTCCGAGAATAAAACTGATACGTATAATTCATTTGAAACGTTCCTCTGGTAAAATCTGTTCTTTTCTGAAAATTATATGCCGTAGAAATTATTGTTATTGGTCTTAATTTTTTTGAAATCTTAGACATTTTAAGCGGGAAAAGTCCTGGTATTTGCAACTTAACACTTGGCCCAATCTCAAAAGTATTAAAACTTCTACCTGCCGTTTTGATTTTCTCTCCGTCAATTGTTTCATCAAAAATAGGTGGTTGCGACTCAAATCCCCCAGAAAGAGAAACCGTTAATTTCTCTGCTCCTCTAAATAAATTTCGATTAATGTAATTGATGGTTGCAGCGACTCCTAAAAAACCATTTGAATTGGTTGCTCTTGGCTCAAAACCAAAAGTCTGTTTTTTGCTAGGTATTAAATAATAATGCGCATTGAGACAACCTACTCCTTCATCTTCAACCAATTCCGTTTTTACTGCTTGAAACAAATCTAAACGTAATAAGCTCAAATACGTCTGTTCCAATTTCCATTCAGAATACAATTTATCGATTTCTAAATAATTTTGTGCTTCTAAAATTTGCGGTTTGATATGTAAAGGTCCATTATGTAGAATAAGAGCAGTTCTTGAAGGGTCTATAACCTTATCTCGTCTAGATAATACTTGTGCATAATAAGTTGTATCAATTGTTCTTAAAAATTGGCCCTCATAAATTGACAGACCTCTTTCTAGTAAATCATTTTTAAATGAACCTTCATAATAAATCGTATCAGCGACATGAAATATCACTTTATTGATAAATGATTCTTGGTGTTTAATTCTTAAAACCGAATCTCTCCCAGCTTGCGATTGAATGTATCTATCTCCAAAATGAATTCCTACATCAACTGTTAAGTCTGCTCGGTTTGTATCTACATAGAACTTAATATGATTAGAACTAAAACCATAAACACCTTGATTCCTCATGTATTTTGCAACACGGTATCGGTGATCATCAAGCAAATCACTATCAAATGGTAATCCTTCAATAGTGTTGTTGTCATTTTTATTGAGGTATGCTTTGTACTTAGTTTTAATTAAGTCGTTCTCCACCAGCATATAAACACTGTCTATAACGAACTGCTCTCCTGTTACTACATGATAAGTTACTACACATTTTCTATTCTTTTTAAAATCAACAAAGCCTTTAACTTTTCCATAGTAATAGCCTTTTTTCTTTAAGTACCCTTCTAATTGAGTGAGTGATTTTGAGTACAGAATGCTATCAAAAATAACCGGTGGTCTTCCTATTTTATATTTATACCACTCTCTCAAAAACTTTCTTGGAGAAATGGTATCCTTTAACGGAATAATCTTTTCTGTATAATGAGTTCGATTTTTTCTTCTCGACTTTGCTATTCTTTTCGTATTAATTTCCGTCTGTCGAGCAATTCTTTTATTATTTTTTGTATTCAACTTATGATTCTTTCTCAATCGTTTATTAGCAACTTTAGTAGAATCTACAAGGTTATAAGCCATTAATTTCCATTTCACGCCTACCCTTTTGTAATTAGGTTGTTGACGTAAAACTTCGTTTAACTCATCCTTCTCCAACTTATCACCAGTAACAATGATTTCATTCTTTTTGAGAAGAAATTGCCCATCAGGAACATACTTTGTTTGCTTACAAGCAACCAATGCAATTGCAAGAATTAGTAAAATATATGTATGTTTGGTCTTTATCAATCTTTTGATTTAATTGAACAAAAATAATAAAAGCTTTGTTGGAAACACTTTCTAAAAACAAGATTAAATGGATTCGCTCTCTACAACGGAAAAAAAACCGTGATATTGAGCAACTTTTTATTGTAGAAGGAGAAAAAATGGTGAGAGAACTCATCGAACAACATCCTGACCAAATAGAGTGTGTTATTTCGACAGATACTAACTTCTCATTCAATGGTTTATCTTATCATGCAAGTGAAAAGTCAATGGAGCAAATCAGCAGTTTAAAAACTCCTAATAAGCTTCTGGCAGTCGTTAAGATAGTAGATAACAAACAAATTGATGCCCAATTCATTCTTGCACTTGACGATATTCAAGACCCGGGTAATATGGGTACTATCTTACGAATTGCGGATTGGTTTGGAGTTGATAAAATTATTTGCTCAAAGAATACTGTTGATATCTACAATTCAAAAGTTGTTCAAGCAAGTATGGGTTCGATCTTCCGCGTACCAACAGAATATTGCCAACTAGAAGATTTTCTTTCCAAAACAGAACTACCGATTTATGGAGCATTGCTAGAGGGAGAAAACATTTACACCAAAACCTTAGAAAGAAAAGGAGTCATTATTCTCGGAAATGAAGGGAATGGGATTTCAGATTCTGTAATTGATTTAATTCAAGAAGCCATACACATACCTAGATTTGGACAAGCAGAATCTTTGAATGTTGCCATCGCTGGGTCTATTATTCTGTCTGAATTCTCCAGAAGATAATATTGCGTTAAAAAAAGTTAAGCAAGTAGCCCTTATCTGAATATCTCTTACATTCGTTAACAAATAGTTTCTATTGAAAAAAATTAGAGTTAATTTCATTATTGTCTTAGTTGTTATGGCTCTGCTCGCATTGTTAATCATACAAGGTTTTCAAACAGCAGAATTATACGATAGAAAATCCAGTGAATTTGCGGAACGATTTTCAATGACACTAGACAAAGTAGCCTTCAAGCACGAGAAAGCAGAAGACATTCGTCGTTACATGATGTTAGCCAATAAAGATTTTAGTGGCCAGTATAAAGATATTCTAAAAGAAGAATTTCAGCATCTGTTATCTGCACAAGAATCTATCTCTATCCACGACACTTCTATATTTGAGAATGGAAAAATGGAGAACTACCTCATTATTAAAGGAACAACCTACGATTCTATCTCTGGATTAAAAGCAGAGCAAAGAGTTCTTGCAAGAGATGTTAGACAGCTTCGTGACTTGTTTAAAGGAAATCAATCTCATCAAATAAGCAAAGACTCCATAAAGTTAGCCGTGCAGTTAGATCAAAGAGTGATTCAGCAAATATTCAAAAAAGCTCGATTTGTGAATGAAATGATGTTAGAAGCATTTCGAAACAACGTGTATGAAACACCTTCGCAAAGAGTTGACATTTCATTCCTAGATTCTGTATTGAGAAATGAATTGAAAGGGAACATTCCCGATGGATATGAATACATGATTACTGATGAATACAATCAAGCTATCAGTTTTGAGGTTGCTCCAGCAAATTATGTCACTTCTTTGGACACGACTAAAAGTCATAAAACATTACTTTACCCAAGTAATTCTTTGGACGAAGACCTTTACTTGCATTTAGAATTCCCAGAGCAACAATCTTATTTAATTATGAAAATGTGGGGACCATTGCTTATCAATGTATTGCTTCTTGCAATTATCATTGTAGCATTGGTGTTTATGTTTAAAACGATTCTTACACAAAAGAAATTATCAGATATGAAAAGTGATTTCATATCCAACATGACGCATGAATTCAAAACACCTATTTCTACTATTTCTCTTGCTTGTGAGGCGTTAAATGACAAGGATATGGTTGGAGAGCAAAATTCAACAACGCAGCCTTTTATTAAAATGATTAACGATGAGAACAATCGATTGGGATTATTAGTCGAGCGAATTCTCCAAAGTGCAAGCATCGATAAAAAGGAATTACACCTGAATTTAGAAAATGTTTTGCTCAATGAATTGCTGGAAAACTTAGTCAACAAAGCAAAATTTAGAATTGAAAGCACTGGAGGATCTATCCAATTAAAAATGCCTAAAGAATTGGCGCGAATCAATTGCGACAGAATGCACACAACGAATGCAATCTCTAATTTGATTGACAATGCAATTAAGTACAGTAATGATTCTCCCGAAATTAATATTCTCCTAAAGGTAGAGCACCAAAAAATTATCCTATCGATAAAAGATAAAGGAATTGGCATAAAAAAAGAACACATTAATAAAATATTTGACAAATTATACCGTGTTCCTACAGGCAATGTTCACAACGTTAAAGGTTTTGGACTCGGTCTAAGTTACGTCAAAGCAATTGTTGAGATTCACAATTGGGACATTAAAATAACAAGTAAATATGGTGAAGGATCAGAATTCACTCTCATAATAAACGAATAATATGGAAACATCAATCAAGATACTACTAGCAGAAGACGACATCAATTTAGGACAACTTCTACAAACTTATTTAAGATCAAAAGGATTCACTGTTTCATTAGCTCAAAATGGTAAAA
Source organism: Bacteroidota bacterium (assembly GCA_024280195.1). Classification (GTDB taxonomy): domain Bacteria; phylum Bacteroidota; class Bacteroidia; order Flavobacteriales_D; family Crocinitomicaceae; genus UBA4466. The sequence continues at coordinate 5,145 of JAJRQP010000154.1, forward strand.
TTGCTTTCGAACGATTTAATAGAGAGCAATTTGACTTCTGTATTTTTGACATTATGATGCCGGAAATGGATGGTTTTACTTTAGCCAAAGAAATTAGAGAAATTGATAAGAAGATTCCCATTCTCTTTCTTTCTGCTAAATCAATGAAAGATGATAAGCTCGAAGGTTTTAACCTTGGTGCAGATGACTACATGACAAAACCTTTTCAAATGGAGGAATTACTAGCACGTATTAATGCCATTATGCGTCGTGTGGAAATTAAAACTCCAAAAGAAAAAGCAGAAATAATGGTTGGAAACATTAAATATGAACCTGAATTCAGAATGTTGCACCTTAAAGATGAAGTTAAAAAGTTAACCACCAAAGAGAATCAACTTTTGCAAATGTTGGTGAAAAATAAAAATGAAATTTTAGACAGGCATGCAACGCTAAGAGCAATTTGGGGCGACGATAATTATTTCAATGGAAGAAGCATGGATGTTTACATCGCGAAGCTTAGAAAAACATTGCGTGAAGATGCAAATATTGAAATAATGAATGTACACGGAAAAGGCTTTAAATTAGTCGTGAAAGAATAAAATAAATAACTTTTTATCCTCTTACAAAATAAATTACTTCGTTATCTGTTATTAGACTCGAATAGAAAGTTTAATTTCGCGCTACTAAAAACGAACTAATGAGTAAAAATACGAATGAATTTGACCAAGAGAGACAATCTTTAATGGTCTTTATTTGGAAGAAAAGAAAAATCATTGCTATTGTATCTGCAATTGCATTTGTAGTGTCCTTGGTTATATCCTTGCTTTTAACTCCTATTTTTAAATCTACGGCTATCGTATTTCCTGCTGCAACAAGTACCGTTTCTTTCTCAGAGCAAAGTAATGCAAAAGCTTCCTCAATGGATTTTGGAGAAGAGGAGCAAGCAGAGCAATTGGTTCAAATTTTACAATCATCAAGAATTAGAAATCGAATTGTGAATCAATTCAACCTAATGGAGCATTACAACATCGCTGCAGACGATAAAAACAAGTACTTTAAAATGGGGAAAAAATACGGCAATAACATTGTGTTTAAGAGAACAAGATACGGTTCTATTCAAATTGATGTTTTTGATCGGGATGCGAAACTTGCAGCAGATATTGCCAATAAAATTGTGAAACTCATTGATACTGTTAAGAATGAAATGATTCAAGAGCGAACCATTCCTGCATTTGAAATTAACAAAAGAAAGAGAGATCAACTAGAAGCAGAAATGGCTTTAATTATGGTTAAAATGGATAGTCTTTCTCAATTAGGCGTTGTTTCTATTGAAGGTCGTGCTAATTTATTCTCAGCTTACAATCAATCTAAAAATCCTGCGGATAGAAAATTCTTTAAAGACCAGATTGATGTCAACCTACGATACGGAGCATCCTTTGACGGTTTAGAAACGACACGTGATGAGAAAATTGTGAAATTGACAAAATTTGAAGATGCATACGAACAATCTGAATCAGATGCTAACACTTTATTGAATCATAAATTTATTGTGGAAGATGCTGTAATTGCAGACAAAAAAGACAAACCTAAAAAATCAATCATTGTTATTTTGGGAACAATGGGTGCATTCATTTTTACTGTTTTTGTTCTTCTAGTTCAAGATAGAATTAAAGAGCTTAGAAATTCTTAGTCTTGCAAACACTCAAGCAAAATAGCTTAGTATTCGGTTTAAGCATTCTTTACATTGCCCTTTGTTCTTACCTAATTTGGAATGATCAGGCAATTTTAAGTCTTGCTCCAATCGGACTGATTGGAATTTATTGTGCTATTTATTACACAGAATACACCTTTCTTTCGCTTGCTTTCCTTACTCCTCTCTCTATTAATATTGAAGAATACGTCGAAGGTTTTGGCCTTTACATTCCAACAGAACCTCTTCTATTTGGCTTGATGATTCTTTTACTCTTACAACAACTCAGAAAAAATCAACTTGATAAAAACATTTGGAACAACCCAATTATATGGGCAGTTAGTTTTTATTTATTCTGGGTATTCATTACTTCTATCACAAGCACTGCACCTATCACTTCGTTCAAATTCCTATTAGCTAGATTATGGTTTATTGTACCTCTACTCTTTTTTGGAACAAAAATTTTCTCCAAAGAGAAAAATATCAAAACCTTTATTTGGTTATTCATAATTTCTATGTCAATTGCTATAACCTACACGATTATCGTTCACGCTAGTTATGGTTTTGGAGAAAAAGAAGGACACTGGGTCATGTGGCCATTCTTTAAAGACCACACCATTTACGGATCAACGATTGCCTTCACTACACCTCTTGTTTTTGGACTTTATTTTTCAAAGAATCATTCTCCCTTAATTAAGGCTACGCTTATTTTTCTGATTATAGTAATTCTTACAGGTTTATATTTCTCATACACAAGAGCTGCTTGGTTAAGTGTTGTTGCTGCACTTGCGGTATTGGCTGTAATCAAGTTGAGAATTAAGTTCAGTATCCTTGCAACAATTGGTGTATTTGCCTTGATTATGCTTTATGCCTCTTGGGATTCTATCCAGATGGAAATGGCACGAAACAATGCGGAGCATACCACCGAAGAATTTGGAGAAAAATTACAAAGCGCAACCAATGTAACAACAGATGCATCTAACCTGGAAAGATTGAACAGATGGTCTTGTGCTATTTCAATGTTTCAAGAAAAACCAATCTTCGGATTTGGCCCAGGAACTTATGCTTTTGAATATGCTCGCTTTCAAAGACCTGAAAACATCACCATTATTTCAACAAATTTTGGAGA
>JAJRQP010000155.1 GCA_024280195.1 Bacteroidota bacterium
TACCTCAGAAAGTGGATTCGTTTGATCCATAAACTGAGAAAGTTGATTCGTTCCAAAGAAAGAATTAATCACAGACGACAATGTCTTAGCATTAATTAAATCAATAGGAGTAAATACTTCATTATCACGAACGTTCATTCTCTCACGGATTGTTCTCGCCATTCTAGCAAGTCCAACTCCAAATTGGCTATACAATTGTTCACCAACTGTTCTCACACGTCTATTAGACAAGTGATCAATATCATCTACCTCTGCTTTTGAGTTAATTAACTCAATAAGATATTTGATTATAGATATCATATCAGGCTTTGTTAAAACACGAGATGTTTCATCCATGTTTCCACCTAATTTCTTGTTCATTCTAAAACGACCAACTTCACCAAGATCATAACGTGTATCAGAGAAAAATAATTTCTCAAAAACACCTTTTGCAGTTTCATAATCTGGCGGCTCAGCGTTACGAAGCTGACGGTAGATATGCTCTACTGCTTCTTTTTCTGAATTAGAAGTATCTTTTTGAAGCGTATTATAAATGATTGTAAAATCAGCGCTGTTTATATCTTCTTTATGAAGAACAACTGTTTTAGAACCAGAATCAATGATTAATTCAATGTGTTCTTCCTCTAAAACTGTTTCACGATCTAATAACACTTCGTTTCTTTCAATAGAAACAACTTCTCCTGTATCTTCATCAACGAAATCTTCTACCCAAGACTTAAGAACCCTAGCTGCTAATTTACGACCTAAAGCTTTCTTCAAGTTCGTTTTAGTTGCTTTTAATTCATCAGCAAGGTCAAAAATATCTAAGATATCTTTATCTGTTTCGTATCCGATTGCACGGAACAATGTAGTAACAGGTAATTTTTTCTTACGATCGATATACGCGTACATAACACTGTTAATGTCAGTTGCGAATTCAATCCAAGATCCTTTAAAAGGAATCACACGTGCAGAGTACAATTTAGTCCCGTTAGCGTGACGACTTTGTCCAAAGAATACTCCTGGAGAACGGTGTAATTGAGAAACGATAACACGTTCCGCACCATTAACCACGAATGATCCTTTAGGAGTCATATAAGGAATTGTACCCAAGTACACATCTTGAACAATTGTTTCAAAATCCTCATGTTCAGGATCTGTACAGTACAATTTTAATTTTGCTTTTAGTGGGACACTGTAAGTCAACCCTCTATCGATACATTCTTCAATGCTGTATCTTGGGGGATCTACAAAATAGTCCAAAAATTCTAATACGAATTGATTTCTCGTATCAGTTATAGGGAAGTTTTCAGCGAAAACTTTAAATAACCCTTCGCTTTCTCTATTTTCTGGAGTTGTTTCCAATTGGAAAAACTCTTGGAAAGACTTTAATTGTATATCCAAAAAGTCTGGATATGCAAATTGATTTTTGCTTGACGCAAAATTCACTCTAGTCGAAATACTGTTTGATGATGCCAAAGCCAAACGTTTTTTTAGTGAATAAAAAATGTGCAAAATTGCACTTGATGCAAATAAACAGGAATAGGCATCCCGATAAATCGGGATGCCTTTCCATTAAAATTATTAGAGATTACTTGATCTCAACTTCAGCTCCCGCCTCTTCCAAAGAAGATTTAAGACCTTCAGCTTCGTCTTTAGAAACTGCTTCTTTCAAAGTAGTTGGTGCTTTATCCACCATTTCTTTAGACTCTTTCAATCCAAGACCAGTTAATTCTTTAACTAGTTTTACAACAGCAAGCTTTGAACCACCTGCAGCTTTAAGAATTACATCGAATTCTGTTTTTTCTTCAGCAGCTTCACCACCAGCAGCACCACCAGCAGCAACTGCAACAGCAGCGGCAGCAGGTTCGATACCGTACTCATCCTTAAGGATAGTTGCTAATTCGTTAACATCTTTTACAGTAAGATTTACTAACGCTTCTGCCATTTCTTTTAAATCAGCCATTTTATTTATTTTTAATCGTGTTATTTAATAATAATAATTATGCTCTCTCTTCGAGCGTTTTAAGTAATCCAGCGATTGTACCGCCAGCACTTTTAAGTCCAGAAACAACGTTCTTCGCAGGACTTTGAAGTAATCCAATAAGTTCTCCAAGTAATTCTTCTTTGCTTTTGATATCAGCAAGCATTTGAAGTTGGTCATCGCCAACATAAACGCCTTCATCAATCCAAGCTCCTTTAAGAATCGGCTTATCATTTTTCTTTCGAAATTCTTTGATAAGTCTTGCTGGAGCATTACCTACTTCAGAAAACATGATAGATGTAGCGCCTGCAAGAGTTTCTTTTAGGTCACCAAAATCTTTATCTTCCACCTTATCCATTGCTTTAGAAAGTAAAGTATTCTTTACTACTCTTAAACTAACGTTTGCCTTGAAAGCACGTCTTCTTAAATTATTGATTACATCAACTGTTAATTCCGCTGTGTCTGCTAAATAGATAACATTGCTATTGCTTAATTCAACAACTAAATCATCTATATACTTTGCTTTTTCTTCTCTTGTCATATTCGTAAGTTTTAAGCAATTACAGACTTAGCATCAACTTGAATACTAGGACTCATTGTTGAACTAATGTAAATACTTTTAATGTAAGTACCTTTAGATGAAGAAGGCTTCAATTTGATGATTGTTTGAAGTAATTCATTCATGTTATCTTCAATCTTGTTCCCTTCGAAACTTGATTTCGCTACCATTGCGTGAATAATTCCATACTTATCAACTTTAAAGTCAATCTTACCTGCTTTAACATCAGTTACTGCTTTCGCAATGTCCATTGTTACTGTACCAGTTTTTGGGTTCGGCATTAATCCTCTTGGTCCTAATATACGACCTAGAGCACCTACTTTACCCATAACAGCTGGCATCGTAATAATCACGTCGATGTCTGTCCATCCGCCTTTTATTTTTGCAATATACTCATCCAATCCAACGTGATCAGCACCTGCAGCTCTTGCTTCTTCCTCCTTATCTGGAGTACATAATACAAGAACATTCATGTCCTTACCTGTACCATGTGGCAATGCTACTGTACCTCTCACCATTTGATTTGCTTTTCTAGGATCTACTCCTAAACGTACACTCACATCAACTGAGGCATCAAATTTTGTAGTTGAAACTTCCTTAACTAAGTTACATGCTTCCGCTAAGGTATAAGCCTTGCTAGAATCGATCTTCGCAAGAGCTTCTTTTCTCTTTTTAGATATTCTTCCCATAACGTTTACAATTATTTAGTTGGTGCTTCACCACCTTTTACTATTACACCCATACTTCTTGCTGTCCCTGCTATCATCAACATAGCTGATTCTACAGTAAAGCAATTCATATCTGGCAACTTGTCTTCTGCAATGAAACGAATCTTGTCCCAAGAAATGGTTCCTACTTTTAAACGATTAGGTTCAGAAGACCCTTTCTTCAACTTGATTTGCTCTAAGATTTGGACAGCCGCCGGAGGCGTTTTTATCACAAAATCAAAAGATTTATCACTATAAACAGTGATAACTGCTGGTAGAACTTTTCCTGCTTTATCTTGCGTACGAGCATTAAACTGCTTGCAAAACTCCATGATGTTAACCCCTTTTGCACCAAGTGCGGGACCAACTGGAGGAGCTGGATTAGCTGCACCACCTCTGATCTGTAATTTGATCAAACCTGCTACTTCTTTAGCCATTTGTTTTTAAATTATGTAGTCGAACATGATTACTTACTGGAAGCTTTAATAGCTTTCATCACTCCTACGGTTATACTTAATCTGCGCTCACTAACTTTTAGTAAACGCATTGTCATTATTCTTTTTCTACTTGCATGTAGTTTAACTCTAGCAAGTTTTTTCTTCCGAAAATTTTCACCATCACTTTCAGCTTCTTTTTCTCTTCATTGATTTCATCAATTGTTCCGCTGAAATTATTAAATGGGCCGTCAATCACCTTAACTGGTTCACCAACAACAAATGGAATTCTCATTTCTTCTTCCGTCTCTGATAATTCATCTACCTTACCGAGAATCCTATTAACTTCAGACATTCTCATTGGAGATGGATCACCACCTTTTTCGTTACCTAAAAACCCCATAACATTTGGAATACTTCTAATAACGTGAGGTACTTCTCCTTCAAGAGATGCTTCTACTATAATATATCCAGGAAGAAATGTTTTATCTTTACTCACCTTCTTTCCTTTTCTGATTTGAAAAACCTTCTCAGTAGGGATAAGAATTTGACCAACAAAATCATTCAATTTTAATCTTGAAACTTCCATTTCAAGATATTCTTTGATTTTATTTTCTTTACCAGTAATTACACGGACAACATAAAAACGTTTTTTAATTTCTGCCATAGCTATTATTTAAAACGATTTATAAATAAAACCTAACAAACCTTTCCATAAAGAATCTTTCCCTCCATTTATTCCGAAGACAAAATCCATTACAAAAATACTTAAAGCTATAAGTACAGAAGCAATAACGACAATAATCGTATTACTTTGCAATTCTTTCCACGTAGGCCATGTAACTCGATGAACCATCTCTGTTACAGTCTCACTAATATATTCTTTTACTTTAGACATTTCATCATTTTTGCACGGGCGGTAGGATTCGAACCCACGACCAATGGTTTTGGAGACCAGTACTCTACCAACTGAGCTACACCCGTATAAAAAGGGGAGCAAAACTCCCCTTTTCAATATAACTTATAAATCTCTTAAGAGATAATTTCAGTAACTTGACCAGCACCTACAGTTCTACCACCCTCACGGATTGCAAAACGAAGACCCTTATCCATTGCACAAGGCACAATCAACTTAACAGTAATTGTAACGTTGTCACCAGGCATAACCATCTCACGTCCATCAGTTAAAAAGATTTCACCAGTAACATCTGTTGTTCTAAAATAGAACTGAGGACGGTACTTGTTATGAAATGGAGTATGACGTCCACCTTCTTCTTTTTTCAATACGTAGATTTCTGCTTTAAATTCAGTTCCTGTTTTAGTCTTACCTGGCTCACAGATAACCATTCCACGTTTGATATCTGCTTTTTCAATACCTCTTAACAAGATACCAACATTATCTCCAGCTTCACCTCTATCCAAAATCTTACGGAACATTTCAACTCCTGTAACTGTAGAAGACAATTTCTCGTCACCCATACCGATAATATCTACTGCATCACCTGTATTGATAACTCCTGTTTCGATACGTCCTGTTGCAACAGTACCACGACCAGTGATCGTAAATACATCTTCAACTGGCATCAAGAAAGGCTTGTCAATATCTCTAGGAGGAAGTTCGATCCAAGTATCAACATGCTTCATTAATTCATTAACAGAATCAACCCACTTCTCTTCACCGTTTAATGCACCAAGTGCAGAACCAGCGATGATTGGTGTATTGTCACCATCATAATCGTAGAAAGAAAGCAATTCTCTGATTTCCATTTCTACCAATTCTAACAACTCTTCATCATCAACCATATCCACTTTATTCATGAATACAACCATTCTTGGAACACCAACTTGACGTCCTAAAAGGATATGCTCACGAGTTTGTGGCATTGGTCCATCCGTAGCAGCAACTACTAAGATAGCACCATCCATCTGTGCAGCACCTGTAACCATGTTCTTTACGTAATCGGCGTGACCTGGACAGTCAACGTGAGCGTAATGACGATTTTCAGTTGTGTACTCAATGTGAGATGTGTTAATAGTAATACCACGTTCTTTTTCTTCTGGTGCGTTATCGATAGAAGAGAAATCGCGTGTTTCAGCCAATCCTTGTCCAGCTAGTACGCTAGAGATTGCAGCTGTTAATGTTGTCTTACCGTGATCGACGTGACCAATAGTACCAATGTTAACGTGTGGTTTCGAACGGTCGAATGTTTCCTTAGCCATTGTGTTTGTGTTTTCTTAGTTAATAATTATAAACTTTTATATATGCAAAAATTCCACCCCAAAGGTGAAAAAACTTTAATTCTCTTTAATCGAGCCAATGACGAGAGTTGAACTCGTGACCTCTTCCTTACCAAGGAAGCACTCTACCCCTGAGCTACATCGGCACTATAAATTCTTTCAAAAAAAAAGAGCGGGAGACGAGACTCGAACTCGCGACCCTCAGCTTGGAAGGCTGACGCTCTACCAACTGAGCTACTCCCGCTTATAAGATGAAAATTATTAAATGTGGGGAGAGCAGGATTCGAACCTGCGAAGACGTAGTCAGCAGATTTACAGTCTGCCCTCGTTGGCCGCTTGAGTATCTCCCCATCTATAGAGCCGATGGAGGGACTCGAACCCCCGACCTGCTGATTACAAATCAGCTGCTCTAGCCAGCTGAGCTACATCGGCACATTTGATAATTTTCAATATTTGAAAGAACTTAAAAAAGTGTTCCCGTTTTTCCTTACGGGAGTGCAAATTTATGAAACTATTTTTGTTTAACAAGCACTATTATTACTTTTTTTTCAAAAAAAAATGGATAGCAACCTGCTACCCATATCAAACTCTTTGTTTACAGTGATTTAACTATGTTTGTTTTTATGCTTTTCTACTTGTTTTTTCAATGCAGAAACGGCAGAATCAGCTGCTTCTTCAAAACTCTTGCATTGTTTCTTTGCGAAAAGTTCATTTCCTGGAAGTAAAATTTTCACTTCTGCAATTTTATTTTCTTTTGAATCGTTCTTGTCAATTCTCAGATAAATTTCACTGGAGATAATATTGTCATAGATTTTCTCTAGTTTTTTAACCTTCTCATGTATATAAGAAACTAATTTTTCATCTGCTGAGAAATGTACTGAGTTTACTTTGAAATCCATACGCTTATTTTTTATGTCCCCTCGGGTGAGACTGTGAATAAATACTTGTTAACTGCGCAAAAGAATTATGAGTATAAATTTGAGTCGCTGATAAATTAGCATGACCCAATAGTTCTTTTAATACTTCAAGGCCTGCTCCGTTATTCAACATGTGTGTTGCAAACGTGTGTCTCAGGACGTGAGGACTCTTCTTCTCTAACTCTGTTGCCCTACCAAGATAGGTATTTATTTTCCGATAGACAAACTTAGGGTATAATTTTTTAGAACTTTTAAGCACAAATAAGTATTCTGATTTTTCAACTAACTCATCTCTAAGTGCTCTATACTTCGAAACCAAATCAAAGATAGAGGAAGATATAGGTATTACTCTTTCTTTATTTCTTTTCCCTAAAACTTTAATGGAAGAATTCGACACATTGCCCTCTTTCAGGTTTATTAATTCTGAAGACCGAATCCCCGTTTGATACAACAATTCAATCATCAATTGATCTCTCAATCCTTCAAAGTCATCTGAAAAAAGAGGTTCTATCTTTTCAAGATCTAATTCTTTTTGTTGCGCAAACGAAGGAAGATGTTTAGTAGTTTTTGGCCCAGAAACAGAACTAGCAGGATTCGATTCAATCATTCCTTCTTTCAACAGCCATTTAAAAAAGGTTTTGAGAGATGATATTTTTCGATTTACAGAATTGGCAGAATAATTATTTTCTAAAAGACTCACCATCCATCCTCGAATCAATGTTGATTCTACTTCATAAAAATCTTTATCAGAAGAAAGATCACAGAACTCAGAAAATTGTTCAATATCTTTTCTGTATGCTAAACAAGTATGTTTAGAAAAACGTTTTTCGGTAATTAAGTATTGAATAAAAGTTTCAAGCATAAAAAAGGAGCCTCTCAGCTCCTTTAACGTATTTTTAATCGAAATGTTTCAGATTAGATCTCAGCAGACGCTCTTCTTTGAAGGTAAGCTGCTTTTATTCTTTGCTGTCTGTTTAAAACAGAAGGCTTTATGAATTCTTTTCTTCCACGAAGTTGTCTCATCACTTTCGTTCTGTCGAATTTCTTCTTGTATCTTTTAATCGCTCTTTCGATGTTTTCTCCTTCTTTTACTGGAATAATCAACATATCTTTCTAATTTTATTTTCTCAATATTGGACGGCAAAGATAACACTTTAAACCGAATTGCAAAACTTTCTATGAAATTAAATTAAAAATTTCACAAAAGATTGTGCATAACTCATTTACTTTAATATTTCTCTTGAAATTACAATTTTCTGAATCTCAGAAGTCCCTTCACCAATGGTCATTAGCTTAGCATCTCTTAAGAATTTTTCAGCTGGGTATTCTCTTGTATAACCATAACCTCCCATGATTTGAACCGCTTCGTTTCCACATCTCACAGCAACCTCACTTGCAAAATATTTAGCATAAGCACCTTGACGTGTCATTTTTTGCTTCGTATTCTTTAGGTATGCAGCCTGAAAAGTTAATAATTCAGCAGCCTCAACTTCCGTTGCCATATCTGCTAATTTAAAAGCGATCGCTTGAAAGTGAGCGATTGGCTTTCCAAATTGCTCTCGTTCTTTTGCGTATTTTACAGATGCTTCGTATGCCCCTCGAGCAACTCCGCAACTTAAAGCTGCGATAGAAATACGTCCTCCATCTAGAATTTGCATTGCTTGAACAAAGCCTTGACCAACCTCTCCAATTACATTCTCTTTAGGAATACGAACATTGTCAAAAATCAATTCAGCTGTTTCACTTGCTCTTACACCTAACTTATCGCCAATTTTCACGGCAGAAAAACCAGGAGTTCCTTTCTCAACAATAAAGGCAGTAATCCCTTTACTATCTAATAGCTCACCCGTTCTAACCAAAACAACAACAACATCTCCAGAAAGACCATGAGTGATCCAATTTTTTGCTCCGTTAATAACCCAATCATCGCCATCTTGAACCGCAGTTGTTTTCATACGCATCGCATCTGAACCTGTATTTGGTTCTGTCAAACCCCACGCACCAATAAATTCACCAGAAGCTAATTTTGGCAAGTATTTCATCTTTTGTTCTTCAGAACCGTGATAATAGATGTGACCTGTACAAAGAGAATTGTGAGCTGCAACACTCAGTCCAATGCCTCCGCAAACTTTACCTAATTCAATCAACGCAGTAACATACTCGTCGTAAGAAAAACCAGAGCCTCCATATTGTTCTGGGATATAAATCCCTAGCAAACCAAGTTCTCCCATTTTTTTCATGGTATCAACTGGGAAAAACTCATCTTTATCCCATTGATTAAGATTCGGTCTAATTTCTTTTTCAGCAAAGTCGCGCACCATTTGCGCAATCATTTTTTGATTTTCGTTTTGTTCGAAATTCATCTTTATTCTTTAGAAGTAAGTACTAAATTGGTTTAATAGGATGCTAAATTAATAATATTGTTTGAAAATTCTTTAATTTTTTCTTCACCATTTAGAAAATCTAGCGAAACTAAGAAGTTGAAACCTGCAATTTCTCCACCTGATTTCTTTATCAATAATGCTGCTGCTTCGGCCGAGCCACCAGTAGCCAATAAATCATCGTGAATTAATACTTTTTGTTTATGACCTACTGCATCAGTATGCATTTCAATTGTTGCGCTTCCGTATTCTAAATCATAATCATGACTTATTTTATTATACGGTAATTTCCCTTTCTTCCTGATTAAGACAAAAGGTAAACCAAGCCTCATTGCTAGTGGATAACCAAAAAGGAAACCTCTGCTTTCAATTCCAGCCACGACATCAATGTCTTGCTTTTTATAAATCTCCTCCAAATGATCTAAAACATCGTTTGATAATTTAGGGTCCATCATGATAGGGGTGATGTCCTTAAATATTATTCCTTCTTTTGGGAAATCTTTGACATCTCTAATAGATGCTTTTAATTTTTCTTCAATATTCATTCTGCTATTGTATAAGGAAGAATTTTTTGATATAATTCTTCGTTGATTAATTTAGATTTTTTTATTTCTGAGACAGTTGAGAAACCACCGTTTACTTCTCGCATTTTCACTATTGAATTTGCGACACTATAAGAAATGTAAGGATGATTCTTTAAGACATCCAATGAGGCTGTATTGATATTCATTTTCTTAAATGTAATTTGATTGAGAACAATGTACTCATCAATCGCATCTAATTTTTCTTGGTCAAATTTCCAGATTTCGAGAAGTTGTTGTTTGTTAATGTACGTTCCTAGCTTTTCTCGCTGCTCAACAATTTTCTTTGCGAAAAACGGACCTATCCCAGGTATTGTTTCTAATTCTTGCGCATTAGCAGAATTAATATCAATTGAAAGATTCACTTCCTTTTTTACGTACTCTTTTTTCTCGTATTTGTTCTTTTCCCATTTAGAACTTGAAGTCACAGGATAGTACAAAGAATCCTTAATCAAGAAAAAGAGCTCGTCAGGGAAAACAAAGATCTTTTGCAGGTCTTCATTTGATTGTAAACCTCTATCTGAAAACTTAAGTACAATGGTTGCTTGTTTTTCTGACAAGCCTAATTTCATCCAATCTTCTTGAGATAAATCATTTGGATTGACTTTGCTCTTTGGTTTTGAAAACTTTCTTTTTTTCTTTTTAGAATACCTATTTTTCTTTTTTTGCTCTTTTTTAATGACGAAATCTTTATGGATTTCTTTCATTTTCTCAAAAGAAATGACGGGTTCTTGTGTAGGAGAAAAAGCACGAATAAGCCGAGGTGTAATTGCAATTAGAACAATTATTAATAGCAACCAAAATATACCTCTTCTATTTCTTTTTGATAAGAGCATTAGGCTCCTTTGATAGCTGTTTTAAATCTAACTAATTCTTCTTTTACCTTAGGAGCGAGTAAGAATAAACCGATCATGTTCGGAACAAGCATTGCAAAGATCATTGCATCCGAAAAATTAATTACAGAACCTAACTTAGCCGCTGCACCGATCACAACAAACACGCAGAATAAAATTTTGTACGAATATTCTACTCTTTTTGATCTACCAAACAAATATGTCCAGGCTTGATATCCATAGTACGACCAGGAAATCATTGTAGAAAAAGCGAATAAGATTACAGCAACTGTTAATACTAATGGAAACCATGAAATGGAGGCTGCAAATGCTTTCGATGTAACCTCAACTCCTTGGGTTACTTCTTGACCATAAGTCATTATTTCTCCATTTCCATTACTAATTACTAGTACTAATGCAGTCATTGTACACACTAATACTGTATCGATGAATGGTTCAAGTAGTGCAACTAAACCTTCAGAAGCAGCATATTTAGTTTTCACTGCGGCATGAGCAATAGATGCGGAACCTATTCCTGCTTCATTTGAAAAAGCTGCTCTTTTAAACCCTTGAATCAAAACACCAAATACACCACCTGCAATTCCTAACCCAGTAAAAGCACCTGAAAATATTTCTCCAAATGCACTTGGGATCTGAGAAGCATGCATTCCTAAAATAACCAGAGCACAACCAACATAAATCACTACCATAAAAGGCACAATTTTATCTGTTACTTTAGCAATCTTTTTAATCCCTCCAATTATGACTATTCCAACAAGAACTGCCATGACTAAGCCAAACGCCCAACCATAACCATGAAGAAAACTTTCTTCTCCACCTGTGTAAGATTCAATCATCGCGAATGCTTGATTTGACTGAAACATATTCCCTCCTCCAAAAGAACCGCCAATACACATAATAGCAAAAACAACGGCTAATACTTTTCCTAGCTGAGTAAGTCCTTTTTCCTGCAATCCTTTCTTAAGGTAATACATAGGCCCGCCGAATACCTTTCCATTTTCATCAATCTCTCTATATTTCACACCTAGTGTACATTCAGCAAACTTAGAAGCCATACCAATTAAACCAGCGATAATCATCCAAAATGTTGCGCCTGGTCCCCCAATAGAAATTGCAACTGCAACCCCAGCTATATTTCCTAAACCTACAGTTGCTGATAGCGCTGCAGTTAAAGCTTGAAAGTGTGAAACTTCTCCATGATGATCCGCATCTTGCTCAACTCTAATGGTATCAATTAAATCACCATCAGTAGAATGAATCGATTCTGTTGAGGCTTCGACATGGTCATCTCCTCCACTTTCAATTTCATCATACTTACCTCTTACAATATTGATTGCAGTACCGAATCCACTAATATTAATAAACTTGAAGTAGATAGTAAAAAACACAGCTCCTACAATAAGAACTATCAACACCCATGGAACCTGTATTGTTTCTGTAAATGGAATTTTATAAAAAATAGCATCAACAAACCACCCTGTAGCGTTACCAAACCCTTCATCGATTCTTTCATCAAGACCTTTCTCTTGTGCAAAGGTTAAAATTGGGAAAATAATTGCAGCGATTGAAAATAGAAATTTCATAGTTGATTTTATTGTAGTTAAATATCGTAAGGAGCAAATATAAGCATAAAAAAATTGGTCGTAAAGAGCTGTTATTCAGCAATAATTACGAATATAAAATTGCCAATGTTTCTTCCAAGGTTTTAGGAGAATAGTTAATTCTATCGTATGCTTTTGATAAATCAAAGCCTGTTTTTGGGGGGCGTTTTGCAGGTTGGTCTAGCGTAGAACTAGATATTTTATTGACTTTCTCCATGCTAAAGGAAAAGTAATCTGCTATTCTTTCAACAATCTTGTAGATGGACATTGTTTCAGGTCCAGAGATATGAAAAATGCCGTTTTCGTTGTTCTCAATTATCCCCATGCAACCAGCAGCTAGATCTTCTGCGAAGGTGGGTGCTCTGAATTGGTCATCGATGATATTAATTTCATCACCTTTCTCTAATGCTCCTTTTGCCCAAGCAATCAAATTGGAGCGAGATAAGTTTTCTCCATTTCCGTAAACGATAATCGTTCTAACAACAGACCAGTTATTTGCGAACTCCTCTGTTAAAACCTCTCCTTTCACCTTTGATGATGCATAAACACTTAAAGGATTGACTTCATCTTCTTCGTTGTAATTCCCTTTCTCTCCATCAAAAACAAAATCAGTTGATAATAATTGAAAATGTGCGTTTACTAAATTGGATGCGTTAATTAAAAATTCTGTTGCTTTGACGTTTACCAATTCACAATTCTCTGGGTTTAATTCGCAGTAATCAACATTTGTAATCGCTGCTGTATGAACAACATGAGTCGGTTGAGTTTGCTTAAAAACTTCACTTATCGCCTCTTTATTGGTGATATCTAATTCAAAATAATTTTCTGAGGGGCACTTTGAATTTCTATTCTCTCCTTTGGAGGTTGCGAAATACTGGATGTTTTTTTGCTGGCAATACGCCACCAATTTCTGACCTAGCAAGCCATTAGATCCTGTGATTAAAATTCTCATTAATGTTGTAAATGAAAGTGTTGAATTAAATTTTTGATTTCTTCTGGATTACCTAGTACAAATAATTTCGAACCTGGAACAACCACTGTTTCGACGGGCGGGTTCACAATGTAATCTCCTTTATATGACCGGTAGCCAATAATAGTAACTCCTGTAATTTTCTTCGCTTCTAATTCACCAATCGTTTTGTCTTGCAATGATTTTGGTAATTCAGAATAGGAAACCGTCTCGACATTACAACCTTGATCTCCTTGAACACGAATCATATCCAGAAACTCCATCACGTCTGGGTTTGCAATTAAAGATGCCATATGAGAACCTCCGATTGAATCGGGCATTATAACATTATTAGCTCCTGCCATTCTCAATTTAGAGACTGCAGAAGGATAGGATGCTCGACTAACAATGATCATTTTCTCATTAAATTCTCTAGCGGCTAAAACCACATAAATATTCTCTGCATCTTTGGGCAAGCAAGTAATAACCGCTTTTGCATTTCTTATACAAGCTTGAGAAAGCGTATCGTCATTGGTACTGTCTCCTTTTAAAAACGTAATATCATTATTCTTATTCTCATCAATGGTTTCTTGATCTCGTTCAATAACAATAAACTTGTTGTTATGCGCAATTAAATCTTCAGCAGCTTGTTTACCTACGCGACCAAATCCACAAATGATGACATGATCATTCATTTTTTTCAATTCTTTCATCATTTTGTATTCTTTATAATAACGTTTGTATTCTCCCCCAACAACATAAGTTGTAATTGACGTGATGGCAAAAGCAAAAGTACCAAAACTTGATATGATAAGAAAGGATGTAAAAAGTTTACCGTAATTCGTTAATTCATGAACCTCTCCATATCCAACTGTTGAAATGGTAATGATGGTCATGTAGAATGAATTAATAAAACTCCATCCTTCAATAATCATGTAGCCAGCGGTTCCTCCTAATATTATCAAGAGTAACAAGATTAAGAAGTAATAGATTTTAGAAAATAACTTATAGTTCAATAGCATCTTACAGTTCCCAGATTGTGTTACGTTTTTTTCTTTGCAGTTTAAAATAGTGTTTATGTTCAAGAACCCATGCCATGATTAAATAAATTAACAAGGGAGATCCTAGCGCAATAAACGAAGAATAAATAAATCCTATTCTCACTTTAGAACTGCTAATACCCAACTTTCTTGCCCACCAACCGCAGACACCGAAAGAACGCATTTCGAAGAAGAATACTACTTTTTGAATCATTTATTCACGGTTTAATACTTTTTTTCCAACACTGCAAGATAGGCATTTTTTACGACAGCAATGATATCTATGCATGGCTAAAAGTCCTTGAGAATCAAAAGCATTTTTTGCAAACACATTGATTTTGTTCCATTTTCTAATAACATTGTTCTTTTCCGCTGGCAATGAAGAAAGTAAATCCATTGCTTTTTCTTGGTAGAATGTATTGTTATCTAATTCTGCACAGAACCATAAAAAAGGAACAACGGCATTAATAAGTAAATGGTTAACAAACGTTTTTGACAACTTAGAAACGGTTAAATTCCCTTGCCAACTTCTCTCAATTAATGTGCTGAAACTCTCTTTTATTTTGTCGGTGGATAGTAATTCTATTGTTGATTCAAAATCAAACTCTTGCACCATTAATGCAAATTGCCTTACACGTAAGTCTGGAGAGTTTTTGGGACGTGTCCCTTTATATTGCCACTCTCTTTTGCGGTGAGAATCACTCATTCCTTTCTCTTGAATGATTCCACTTTCACATAACACAAGATTAAATCGATTTACCTGAGGAACATCCTTAACAGACGTGTAAGGAACTCTTTGTAGCAATGAATTAAAAGGTATTTTATTTACCGAAGTGCCAAAAGCCAAGCCCATAAGGTGATAGAATGCTCCTGCTTTTGATTGGATGTCGACCTTGTGTAGAATACTAGTTTTCTCATTTAACTTGTCTGTAACTGATCGAATTTTCATGTAATTAAAATGGAACTCGTCCATCTCTTTAATTTGATGCTCACACGGAAACTCTGAAAGTCTTAGTTGTTTTCGGATGTATTTCTTGTAATGCTCTTCATCTATCAAATCTTTTATTTCAATTGTTGGAATTGCCACACCATTTTGAATAACTTGTTTATCGTTTACATAAACTACATGCAGAATCACATTATTATAATTCACATCAACGTGATGTTTATGCCTATACCAATCTGAACTTCTAACATGCATTTCTATGTGACCATGAAATATAATGTCGTCTAATTTTATTGCGCCAAACTTAAAATCAGGACCGCTGTTGTTCTCATTGTACTCTCCAAAATCGATAACATCAACTTTATTATTGTTTTCTAGCTCAAATGAAAACTGTGGCAGGCGCTTGGTTTTCCATATTTGATGGAGGTAACTTTCAATCATAGTAATTAGGTTTACTATTAAGGTACAAAAAAAAAGCGCTCTGAAAATCAGAACGCTTAGTATTTTTAGATGTTAGTTCCCTTTTTATGGGTACTTCACATATTCCATTAATTTAGGATCAGCTGGAGGAGCAGTTGCTGCATCAAAGTCCATTGAGATTACTTCTGCATCTGTACGTCTATTAAATTGGTGCAATTGCTTGAATAATTTAGTGCTTGATCTTCTATACTTATTAATGTACTTTTCTGTAAGAACGATTTCTTCCACACCTTCCATATTAATAGGTTTTGCAACAAGATAAGTATCTCCTTTTTTCCAAACTGTTCTAGCAGTGCTTTCACCTTTACCTACCGGTACGATTCTTCTTGGATCAACCCCTTTCTCTTGAACTAAGTATCTGTAACATGCTTTAGCTCTATTTTCAGATAATTTTTGATTGGCAGCATTACTACCACGTGCATCTGTATGAGAATTTAATTGAAGCACCATTCCTGGATATTCTTCTAATAAATTGTAAACGAACAACAATGAATCTGGAGAATTAATCGTCTCATCCACTAACAAATCCCATTTACTCAAAGGATAACGAACCTCAGGAAGACGGATTGGTTTTTTAGGAAGCAATGCCATATCAATGATGAAGTTTTGATCATAGTTCAAGCCTTCCGTTGAGAAAGTGGAACCGTTTTTATCTTCGTGGTAACCTTCTTTTGAAATCTGAATAGTATACCCAGTCTCTTCACTTACATAACGTCCACCGTTTGATGGATTCTTGTCCCAAAAAACAGAACCAGAAGCATCTGTATAACCTTCCCAAGTTTCACCAGTAGAAGACGTAACAACAACCTTAGCATCTTCAACCTTCGCTGCTGAATTACCTAGTTCGCTAATGATTACTTTTAAATCAAAAATATTAGCAGGTAATTCATACGAATATAAATCTGGAATATATTCTCCATTCACATTTTTTCTTTCTGAAGTGAAGTAACCTGTTTTTTCTGTTTTTTCAACAATTGCAAAATCATTGTAAATACTATTTCTAGGAGCACCAATATTAGTTGGGTTTTCCCAAGAATTATCACCCACTTTTTTTGCTCTAAACATATCTAGTCCACCCATACCTTGTAGACCATCAGAAGAATAAAGTAAATCTCCATTTAGGGCAAAACTTGGAAACAATTCATTTCCTTTTGTATTGATTTCTGGTCCCATATTTTTTGGTGTAGTCCATGAGTCTGTTTTCTTGACGTAAGTTGTGTACCACAAATCTCTACCTCCAAAACCACCTGGCAAATCTGAAGCAAAAATCAAATATTTACCATCAGCAGTACAAGGGTGTCCAACAGAAATTGAATCATGTGTCTTTAAAACTAGCTTAGTTGGTTCGTTCCATTCTTTTTTTCCTTTTGCTGTAGAAACCCAAATATCACAACCTAAGTTTTGCTTTTTCATATTAGGACAACGAGTAAAGAACATTTTCTTATAGCGACTATCAAAACAAACTGTTCCTTCGTTGTCAATCGTGTTGATTCCTTCTCCTTTTACTAAATAAGGTTCAGTTTCATTCCCTTTCTTATCAAAGTCAGAAACCCAAAGATCCATATATGATTCTCCAGAACGAGGGTCTTTATCTCTAGTTATTCCACCTTCACGGCTAGAGCTAAAATATAGTTTTGTTTTTTTCTTGTCTCCAAACATAGGAGCCATATCAAATTGTTTTTTGTTTAATTTTGATACATTTTCAACGTTGTGCCGTGTTTTCTCAGCAACAAACTCTTTATTCAGTTCGCAAGATTGTTTACCAACCACTGCTCTTTCATCACCAGGGACTAAACTTAAATATAAATCATAATTCTTAACAGACTTATCGTATTCTGCCATCATTTGCAACATATCTGCATTGGACAAATACACTTCTGGATTTTTATTGTAATACTCCAATAGGATTGCTCTATCGTACCATTCGTTGGCATCTCTAAAAAACTCAATTTGTCTAAAGCTTTCTGCTGTTTTAAAAGCCATTTCAGCTTTTTGTTTCTTAGCTGCCTTTCCTTTTCTAGAAAGTTTTGTATAAGCCTGAGCACAAAGCTTCGATGCTTCGCTATAATTCTCACTTGCATAAGCTAGCTCAGCTTTGACTACATACTTATTTTGTGCATTGGTTGTTGTTGCAACTAATAAAAGTAAAATGGATAGTACAATGTTAAATTTCATACGCTAAATTTTCAATTTAATTTACAACAACTCCACAATTAGAGCAATTGGTACGTAAAATTAACAAAAAAAATAAACTGTATAGCTGTTTTGAAAACTAATTCAACAATTTTAAAAAATCGTTTAAGTAATAAAGATTAAACTCCTGTATATTTCTCCCACTTGTCAATTACACCTTGAAAACCATCAGGTAACTCTGATGTTAAACGAACCATTTCTTTAGAGCTAGGATGTTGAAAACCGAGCGTTTTAGCATGTAGTGCCTGTCCTGA
>JAJRQP010000156.1 GCA_024280195.1 Bacteroidota bacterium
AGTTTGATCAAATCTTCCTTGTTATCGGCAGATGTCCATTCTTTATTCTCTTTCATAATTAAGAACATATCTGCAATATCTAACGGCATAGGGTCTGTTGGAATTTCTGCCACACCAATTTTCGATACAACTTCTAGCACTTCTGGAAAGTTTGCAAGGATGGTACTCTCTATCATTGTACAGACCTTTTCGGTTTCTTCTAAAGAACTACCGGGTTTTAAAATAGCGTGCATGGCAATATCTCCTTCATCTAATTCTGGGACAAATTCTCCCCCCATTTTCGTGAAGGTAAATAATGAAAGTCCTAGCAATCCAAAAGCTACGATTAGAATGATTTTCTGTCTTTTTAATGCAATATCTAGAATCGGTTCATAGATTTTTCTTAACCAATCAATGAACTTGTCTCCAAAGTATTTTTTGTTGGATGGTTTCTTACTCATAAATAGAGCAGAAACCATAGGAACGTAGGTTAAGCATAAAATCATTGCTCCAATAACTGCAAAACTAAAGGTTAATGCCATCGGCGTAAACATCTTACCTTCAATTCCTTGCAGGGTTAATATTGGAATAAATGTGATAAGAATAATGAGTTGACCAAAGAATGCAGCATTCATCATCTTACTGGAAGATTTATAAGATATATCGTCTAAATCATCTTGCGAAAGTTTGGCTTCTGCAATTTTTTTGACTCGGATGGAGGTGTAGAAGACGACACTTTCTACGATAATTACTGCTCCATCTACAATGATTCCAAAATCGATTGCCCCCAAACTCATTAGGTTGGACCATACACCAAAAATATTCATCATGATGTAAGCAAATAGTAATGAAAGCGGAATAGTTGATGCGACAATTAAACCTCCTCTGAAATTACCGAGAAAAAGAACGAGTACTAGAATAACAATGAGCCCACCTTCTAATAAATTATTAGAAACGGTACTTGTTGTTCTGTCAATCAACGAGGATCTATCGAGGAAAGGTTTAATAGTAATTCCATCTGGCAATGATTTGTTAATTTCCAACATTCTTTTTTGTACCAACTTGATAACATCATTTGAGTTGGCACCTTTCAGCATCATTATCATTCCACCAACAGCGTCACCTTTTCCATCTTTGGTTACAGAACCGTATCTGATTGCTTCTCCAAATTTAACTTCAGCAATGTCTCTCACAAGAATTGGAACTCCATTCACCGTTTTAATGACCACTTTTTGAATGTCTTCAATGGAAGTAATTAATCCTTCTCCCTTGATGAAATTGGCTTTGTGATCTTTTACAATGTATGCGCCTCCGGTATTCTCATTGTTAGCCTCCAATGCATTAAAAACATCAATAATACTGATGTTCATGCTTACCAATTTATCTGGAGAAATGGATACTTCGTATTGTTTTACGCGTCCACCAAAACTGTTTACCTCAACAATACCAGGCAACATTGCCATTTGTCGTTTAACAATCCAATCTTGGTAGGTTCTTAAGTCGGTACCAGAATATCTCCCCTCGTGTTCTTTGTCAACCGATAAAGTGTACTGATAAATCTCTCCCAACCCAGTTGATATTGGTCCCATAAATGGTTCGCCAAAGCCTTTTGGAATAGAAGCCTTAACCTCTATTAGTTTTTCAGCAACGAGTTGACGAGGTTTAAAGGTTCCTTCGCTATCGTCAAAAACGATGGTCACAACGGACAAACCGAATCTTGAAACAGAACGAATTTCGTTGACACCTGGAAGATTGGCCATTGCTAATTCGACAGGATAAGTGACGAATTGTTCAATGTCAGTTGTTCCTAGGTTGGGTGAAGTTGTAATTACCTGAATTTGGTTATTGGTGATGTCAGGAAGTGCATCAATAGGCACTTTATTCATAGAATAAATTCCGCCTCCAATCCAGGCGATCATCATTAAAATAATGATGAGTTTATTCTTAATTGAAAAATTAATGATTGAATTAATCATATAGAAATGTGTTTAAAATAAATGGTAATACTCATTGATACCCTCATAAGAGCATCGTTTTACTTTAGTAAGTAAATCAATTAAGAGTAAAAAGGAGGACCTCGAAGGCTTTGGGCATTGATTTCGGGCGAAGCATAGAAAGCAACGTTGTAATCCGATAGTAGAGTTGGTTCTTTTTCTTCTACGATTGCAAAAACAGCAACAAATGTAGAAATCACTTTCGCAAGCTCACTGTGTGAAAGAACGATTGTTAAATTAGAAGCGTTTGATGTAACGTGCTGTGTACAACAGTCACTTGCTCCGTGATGAGAATCACTCATTAAACAAATCAGCAAATCATAAATCCCTTCGTCAAAATGATTGTCGTGAGAAATGTGTGTATGACTTTCATGCGAATCGTCGTGCGCTTCTTTGTGTTTGTGTTGATGTGTGTTTTCTGCAATATGTGAATGTTCTGCATCTGTAACAGAGCAATGAGGAATCAACGATTGAGCAAATCCTAAGCTGTAGCTAAAGATAAGCACAAAAGATATGATTGCTCGTTTGATTTGCATTGGATAAAAGTAGTGAATTCTGTTGAATAATAGAAATGGATGTTTTTGTTGAATAACATTAGTGTCCGATAAAAAGTATTGCATTCTTCAGAGTTACAGTCGTAACCTTATAATGCGATGATTGTATCAAATAAACCTTGCTTTTATTTTTTTTGATGAAATGGAGTTCTCTTACTTTTTTTCATTGCCAAAAAAAGTAACAAAAAAGTCTAGTGCTGTCACAAATTCAACGACCAAAATCATCCTCTAATTCTATTTTACAAAAACTCCCTACGGTCAAACAGTTTG
>JAJRQP010000157.1 GCA_024280195.1 Bacteroidota bacterium
AATGCACAGTTTGTGAGAAGAAGTTTTCAAAATTCTTATCTTACGGTTCTGATGTCGCTCATAGAGAAAATGTTCTCTGTCCTTATGATTTAACTTTAGAAAGACACCGCTTAATGTGGTTGTATTTAAAAGATCATTCTGATTTTTTCACAAAAGAAGATAATAAGGTGTTGCATATTGCACCCGAACAATGCTTTCATAAGCGATTTAAGAATCAGAAAAATTTAGATTATCTAACAGGAGACTTAGTTTCTCCATTGGCGGATATGCACTTTGATTTACATGATATTCCACTGGAAGACAATCGTTTTGATGTGATTTTCTGCAACCACGTAATGGAACACGTTGATGATGCCATTCAATGCATGAGTGAATTACATCGAGTAATGAAGCCAGGAGGGTGGGGGATCCTACAAGTGCCGCAAGATTTTACTAGAGAGGAAACTTACGAAGATGCAAGCATTACTTCTCCTGAAGAAAGAGAAAAACATTTTTGGCAGAAAGATCACGTTCGTTTGTTTGGTAAAGATTATCCTGAATGGCTCAAGAAAGCAGGTTTTACGGTCACTGAATTTGATAAAGAAGCAAGTTATCCGGCAGAATTAAGGGGCAAGTACCGTCTTGATCCTAAAGAAATTCTCTACATCGTCTCTAAGTAGGCAAATAAAATTCTTTTTAAACTATTATCCACTTTGCATTATACATTTCACAGAGAAGATGCAGAGATTCGTAGAGTCATGACTATTTGATTTTCACTTTTCGGTTCTGCATTCTCCACTATCTACTCTATAATATTGCCCTATTTAATAACTTGCCTAGGTAGATTATTAGCTTCTAATGCCTGCTAATACTGCTTATTGAGATTTTATTCCTCTGCATGCATAATAAATGGCAGAGTAATTGCGTTAGAGAGTGTAACCAATTAATTTATTAACTGTTATACTAATGTTCAAAGTCTGCAAGCTTTGAACAACTAGCTAAAACGTAAAACCAGAACAAATGGCAGTGAACCCAGTTTATCACCAAACCAAAGACCGTCTCTTAGATGAGATGACTTTGATTTCGAGTGCAAAGAAGGATCCGGAGCGTTTCGGTCCACTGTACAAGAAGTATCATGAGCAGATATTTCGCTACGTCTATCAACGGATGGACGATCAAGAGTTGGCATTTGATGTAACTTCTCAAGTGTTTATTAAGGCGTTAAGCAACCTTCATAAATACGAATACAGAGGAGTTCCTTTTTCATCTTGGCTATATAGAATTGCTAAAAGTGAATTGTATCAAGCATTCAGAGATAGAAAAGCAAGAAAAACGGTCAACGTTGAGAACATGCATGTTTTTGAAATGATAGAAGAGTTTGAAGAAGACGATTCTTACGATAATAAAAATAAGTTACTGCTTTGTCTTAAACAGTTAAATGAGAAAGACTTGCAAATTCTTGAACTACGATATTTTGAGAAAAGATCCTACAAAGAAATAGGTGAGATTCTTGAAATAACAGAAAATAATGCAAAGGTGAAATCCTTTAGGGCATTAGAAAAATTGAAAAAACTATTTGTGAAATAAAATACAATGAAAAATCAAAAGATCCTGGTAGATCGGGAACCATTGAGTAAAGAATTCATTCAGTCAAAACAAGATTTTGAAAACGTTTTAAGCCATGTGAAAAACTTAAAACCTCCTGTCTGGAAAACTCCTTGGTTCTACGGTCCAGTTGGCTTAGCTGTTGTTGCCGTCACTTTGTCATCAGTGAAGTTGCAACCAGTAATTGCAAAAACTGCATTAGAAACTGATAATCAATACGAGAAAGTTATCTCAATTGAAAACCGAAAAATAGAAGTTGAAACCATTGCCATTTCTTCTCCAACAAAATTGATAGAAAATTCTGTTAGAGAAAAAAAATCGCACAAGAAAGTTCCAACTAAAATAACAGAGGTTAAAATTGAAAACATTGAGGATATTGAGTTGGAAAAAGTAATCAATGATAATGATGTTGTTGATATTTCTACTTCTTCAGAATCTAAAAAGAAAATTAGTTTTCCAAATATTAATGGAACTTACACAGGTGAAGTGTCGATAGAGTCTCTAAGAAGTCCGAAAGGTATTACATGTGGAAATGTGAAGGTTAAATCTTTCACTATTCAATATTACAATGGACGAAAAGAGATTGTTAGAGATGTTCAAGGAAACACAATTCCAACAGATGTTTGTGACCTATTAGAGAAATACAATTGGGGGAGTAATTTATTCATTACAAACATAAAAGGAGTTAATGAAAATGGAAAGGCAGTTTCTTTACCATCTATGAATCTAATTCCTCATTAAATTATCATTCAACTATATGATATATTCAATGTATTATGTGGAATATTAATTAACAATGACTTATGAACAAAATAATTACCTTCAATTGTTCTAATTGGATTAATTTTCATATTTTTGATGCATAACTAAGTGAAAGCTACAAGTTCAACTAACATGAAGAAATATTTATTAAGTTTTATTCTGTTCACTATTACTGCTACTACCTTTGGACAGCATACAAATTTCAATACTCAAAGAAACTGGTCTCTCAATAAAAAAGAGATTATGATTGGTTTTGGAGCAACTCAATTTTTAGGAGATCTAGGAGGAAGAGATCAAATTGGTAAAGATTACAGTCTTGTCGATTTAGATTTACCTTCAACTGGTATTGGAGGAATGATTGGTTATCGTTATAGATTTCATCCTTATTGGGCAACAACAACTTCTTTTAATATTGGATTATTGAGAGGTAACGATGCTTTGACAAATGAGGTGATTAGAAGATCTAGAAATTTAAATTTCAAATCAATTATTATTGAACTTCACCAGCGTTTAGAAGTAATTATTTTGGCAAACGAAAAATTTGGTAACAGATACAGTCTTTCTCGTCATAGTAAAAAAATGAAAAATCACAACGAACAATTATACTTGTTTGGTGGGATTGGGATATCTTACTTCAACCCAAAAGGAATGTACAATGGTTCTTGGACTAAATTGAGACCTTTAAAAACAGAAGGGCAAGGAATGCCTGACGGAGCTAAAGAAACATTGCCAATCACAGCAACTATTCCTTTGGGAATTGGATTTAGATGGGGGATTGGAAGAATGTGGAGAATGGGTATCGAAGCAACTTATGTAAAAACATTTTCTGATTACATTGATGATGTACATGGAGTTTATTACGATAGAGATGCTTTAGCTGCAAATGTTGGAGCTGAGGCAGCTTATCTTTCTAATCCAAGTCAAGAAAACACAACGTGGTTTGCTGAAGGACAACAAAGAGGTGATAAGCAAAATGATGCTTATTTCTACCTTAATATCACATTCGCAAGAAACATTACTTATAAAGATTATGCAAAGCAAAGAAGTATGAACAAATGGAAAGGACGTTACAAGTTCTAAAATGTTGATAATTCTTGAAAGATATAAACGAGGTGGCTTTGGTCACCTCGTTGTCGTTTGTACCTTTGTCTAAATACCAAAATTCTATGTATAAAATAGTTCGGTTCTTCCTTTTTAAATTTGATCCAGAAAAGGTACATTATTTCACAGCTAACTTATTGAATAATATTCTGAAAGTTCCAGGTATGAAATGGCTTTGGAGAAAAACATACTCAATAGAAGATGTTCGATTAGAAAAGAAATTGTTTGGATTGACATTTAAGAGCCCTGTTGGTCTTGCTGCTGGTTTTGATAAAAATGCAACCATGATAGATGACTTAAGCCATTGTGGCTTCGGCTTCATTGAAATTGGAACAGTTACACCAAAAGCACAAGAAGGAAATCCCAAACCTCGACTTTTTAGACTGCAAGAAGATCAGGCAATCATTAATCGAATGGGTTTCAACAATAAAGGTGTTGATTATATTGTTGAGAATTTAAAAAGAAAGAAAACAAAAATAATAGTTGGAGGTAACATCGGGAAAAATACCAATTCAACCGATTCCGAATACATTGATGATTACAAAACTAATTTTTCTAAACTCCACCCTTACGTTGATTATTTTGTGGTCAATGTTAGTTGTCCTAATGTTGGTTCTATGGCAACTCTCCAAGATAAAGATTTTCAAATTGAATTACTGGAAGAGCTAAAAGCAATCAATGAAAATCAGAGCATACAAAGACCTATTCTACTGAAGATAGCACCTGATTTAAATAAGGTTCAATTAGATGAAGTCATCGAGATTGTTTTAACTACTAAAATTGACGGCATCATCGCTTCTAATACGAGTACTTCAAGAGAGAACTTGATATCGAGTAAAGATAGTCTTGAAAAGATAGGAATGGGAGGAGTGTCTGGTCAACCTGTTAAAGACAGGTCTACAGAAGTGATTCGCTATCTTGCAGAGAAGTCTAACAAAGCATTCCCAATTATTGGGGTGGGAGGAATTCATTCTGCAGAAGATGCACTAGAGAAGATAGATGCAGGGGCGGATCTTGTTCAGATTTTTACAGGTTTTATCTACGAAGGTCCTGGATTGATAAAAAAAATAAACAAGGCATTACTTGCAAGAAAATAATCGTTAAATTTAATACATGACTAAATTAAAGTTAATAGAATGTCCTAGGGATGCGATGCAAGGTTTACACGACTTCATTCCAACGGAGATCAAGGTTGATTATATCAATGGCTTGTTAGATTGTGGTTTTGATACCATTGATTTTGGCAGTTTCGTTTCTCCAAAAGCAATTCCGCAAATGAAAGACACTGCTTCTGTCTTAGAAAACTTAAATGATTCGACCTCCAAGTTATTAGCAATAGTAGCAAATGAAAGAGGTGCAAATGATGCGTGTGAATTTAACCGAATAGATTATCTAGGATACCCTTTTTCTGTGTCAGAACAGTTTCAGTTAAGAAATACCAATTCTACCATTGATCAATCTTTTGCTAGGGTAGAGAAGATTAAAGAAATAGCAGATCGACATAATAAAGAAGTTGTTCTCTATTTATCTATGGGATTTGGAAATCCTTACGAGGAAGAATGGCATCCTGATATTGTCGCTGGATGGGCAGAAAAACTCCGG
>JAJRQP010000158.1 GCA_024280195.1 Bacteroidota bacterium
TGTGTTTATCTGACCCAATACAAAACCTTGTTGCTGCCGAGGGGGGAGGAACCTGGTCTGGAGTAGGAGTTGTTGGTTCTACTTTTGACCCGTCCATTGCAGGTGTGGGTAACCACATCATTACTTATACAATACCTGGTGTATGTGGGTCTTCTGATACAGAATTGATTGCTGTCTCAAACGCCTTCAATGCAACGATTACTCCTCAATCCAATTTGTGCACAGCAGATGCTTCGGTGAATTTAACAGCAGTTGACTTGGGAGGAACCTGGTCAGGTATCGGCATTACCGATGTAATAAACGGAACATTTGACCCGTCCATCTCGGGTGCAGGAACACACACAATTACTTATACTATTTCAGGTGGTTGTGGGGATGTTGATACAGAATCGATTGTTGTTACACAGACTCCAGATGCAAATTTTACAGGAGCTACAACTTTATGTGATTACAATAGCCCAGTCACTTTTAGTCCAACGACTAGTGGAGGAACTTGGTCTTCATCTTGTGGTGTTTGTATAGATGTTAATTTAGGAGAATTTAATCCGGCAACCGCAGGGGTTGGTTCTTGGACAATTGCTTATACAGTTACGATTTCGGGGTGTTCTAATAACACATCAAGCAATATTGTAGTAGATGCTTGTGCCTCTAATCAAGAGTTAACGGCAAATGATGTTTTAATCTATCCAAATCCAACAAATGGTCATTTTACCATAGAAACAGGAAGCACGAAAGAAGGAATAATTCAAATAACAGACAACCTAGGAAAAATTATTGTAGTTGAATCGTTTAAGAACGGGTCCAAAACGCTTCAACTTTCTACAGAACTTTCTACAGGTAGTTATTTTGTTAAGGTGTATAATGATCTTGGAGTTTTAAAAAACATTGTCCGCTTTATAAAAAAATAGTTCAGTTGATTTTAAACGCTCAGAAATTCTGGACGTTTTTTTCAATTATCAATGATTGGAAATTACTTTGTACATTTAAACCATGAAGCATTACCATTCAAAATTACCAAATGTTGGAACAACTATTTTTACAGTAATGTCGCAATTAGCGAAAGAAACGGGAGCAATTAATTTATCTCAAGGCTTTCCTAATTTTCCGGTTGATCCTTTATTGGTTGAATTATTAGAAAAGAACGCCCAAAAGGATGTTCACCAATATATGCCAATGGCAGGTTCTCCAGAATTAATGACACAGGTGTCCAAATTAATTTATGACAATTACCAACGTAATATTGATGCTTCGTCAGAATTATTAATTACAGCAGGAGCAACGCAAGCCATTTTTACGAGTATTCTTGCTCTAATCAGTCCGGGTGACGAAGTGATTATTTTAGACCCCAGTTACGATTGCTATGAACCCGCTGTGACTTTAGCCGGAGGAATCCCCGTTCATGTACAGCTAGGAGATGATTTTCTTCCTGATTGGGACAGAATAGAAGGTGTGATTTCTTCCAAAACGAAGATGATTATCACCAACAACCCGCACAATCCCTCAGGAAGAATGTGGTCAAAAGAAGATGTTGACACCTTAGAATTACTTCTGTTAAAAAACGAAAACATTATTCTCCTCTCGGATGAAGTGTATGAGTTTATTCATTTTGAAAAAGAACACATTTCTGCACACACAGTAACTAGTTTAAGCCACAGGACAATTATTACCTCATCTTTCGGAAAAACATTTCACATCACAGGATGGAAAATGGGTTACCTTGTTGCACCGGAAAAATTGATGGTTGAAATAAAAAAAGTGCATCAATTCAACGTTTTTAGTGTAAACAGTGTTGCTCAGGCTACATTATCAGATTACCTTCAACAATCAGACGTCTCAATTTTGGGGTTGTTTTATCAAAAAAAACGCGATTTATTTCAATCTTTATTGAAAGACTCTAATTTTGAATTACTGCCTTGCGAAGGAACTTATTTTCAAACAGTGAATTACAAAGCAATCTCTCAGCAAAACGATGTTGAGTTTTGTAAAGAGCTAGCAATAAAGCACAAAGTTGCGGCAATTCCAATTTCTGTGTTTAACAAAAGTAACTTAGATCAAAAAATCATTCGTTTTTGTTTTGCAAAGAATGATGAGACTTTAATTTCAGCAACAAAAATTCTATGTCAAATTTAACAGTAACTCTTGTAGAAATAGATCAGGTTTGGGAGAATAAACAAGCTAATTTTGACTTGTACACAGATTATTTGAAAGATGTAGAAACGGATTTAATTCTCCTTCCCGAAATGTTTAACACTGCTTTTTCAATGAATGCCGAAGAGCTTGCAGAACCTTGGGATAAAAGTGTGTCTATTCAATGGTTGCAAAAACTTTCTAAAGAAAAATCAGCTGCTATATATACCTCGTTAATAATAAAGGAGAATGAGAATTTTTACAACAGAGGTGTTTTTGTATACCCAAATGGAGGCATCATTCATTATGATAAACGTAAGTCTTTCAGTTTGGCAGGAGAACATAAAATCTTTAAGAGTGGTGAAAAAGAAGTTATAATTGACTATAAAGGATGGAAATTTCAACTACAAATATGCTACGATCTTCGTTTTCCTGAAATTGCAAGAAATAGAATCAAAAAAGATGGAACACCAGCTTACGATGCTATTTTATACGTTGCCAATTGGCCAGAAAAAAGAATTGAGCATTGGAACGCTCTTTTAAAAGCCCGCGCCATTGAAAACCAGTGTTATGTACTAGCAGTCAACCGAATAGGGGTTGATTGTCCAGGGTTAAATTATAGCGGTTGTTCTTCTATTGTTTCAGCAAATGGCATTTTTTTGTCACCAAGAACGGTCTCTCAACACTATAACATTTTAAAAGAAGATTTGCATCAAATTAGAACTAAACTTTCTTTTCTCATTGATTGTAATGTATGAATCATTTAGTTAGATTCGGTGTGTTACTTGTTTTCTTCCTTAAAAGGTTATATCTTTGCTTTGAATAATTAATTAATAATAATAACTATGAAAAAAATTTACTTAAGTGCACTCGCTGTAGGATTGATGACAACTAGTGTTATTGGACAGAACTTGACTTCACAGTATAAGTTTGACAATAAAGCAGAGCTTTCAGAAGCAAAACTTACAAAAAAGCATGGAAACAACACTCTTCAAACACCTCAAACCAAAGCAGTTGTTTGGTCTGAAACATTTGGCGGTATAGGAACAGCTCCAGCATCAACTGCGGGACCGACCTTTTCAACTGCAAACGGCGTGTGGACAACAGGAGGAGCAGATGCTTCAGCTTGGAAGCACAGTTTTTATACTACAAGTGGCACATGGTCTGGTGGAACAACGCCTTTTGCATCTACTTCAGCAAATGATGGGTTTATGTTGTTTGATGCAGATTCTGTAAATACAGATTATACAGTAACACCAATTGCAATGGTTGCTGCTCCTGCAGATCTAATAGGAGAATTAATTTCACCAGTTATTGATTTAACTGCTGAAGCAAGTGCATTGTTAACTTTTCAACAAAATTTTAGATGGTGTTGTGCAGGAACACATCAAATTGAAGTGTCTGTTTCAGCGGACAATGGCGTAACTTGGTCTCCTCCAACTTCTGCCATTCCTTCTAGTGTAAGTGCAAATGATGATTTTGAATCAGTTACAGGTAGTTACTCTTACCAAATCAACCTTACAGGTGTTGCTGCTGGCAACATGGTTATGCTAAAGTTTGCATGGATTGGAACAGGTGGGAATTCTCATTACTTCTGGAATATTGATGATATTGAAATTTCACAATTAGAAGCAAACAATGTTCAAAATCTTGCATCTTACATTGTAGGAGCAGGAAACAATGGTGTTGAATATGGTAGAACGCCAATGTCTAATATTCCAACTTCTTGGACCGTTGGTTCTCAAGTAAGAAACTTTAGTTATACAACACCACTTACAACAACAATGACATCTGATTTTGTGTCTTTCTCAACGGCTCCGCCAACAGTTGATATAGATATGGATTCAGTAAGAAATATCGAAAGTATTGAAAGTCCAGCGTTATCTATTGGGACATATTCAGGAGTTTATACTGTAACAGCAGGGACTGATGTCAATGGAGCACCTACTTTTGTTGATAATGTTCAATCGAGAGAGTTTGCAATTTCACAAAGTGAATATTCTCTTGATGGAATAGGAATTTATACAACTAATGTTAGTGGTACTTCAATTGGAACAGCATCTTTCACAGGAGCAGCGGATAATGTGTTTTTAGGTGCACTTTATCACATTGAGCCCACAACTATAGTAACAAGCTTAAAAGTTATGTTGGCGAGTTCAACTGTGCCTGGAAGTCAAATTCAAGGCTCTATTATGCCAGCATCTAAGTTTCAAAATGATACTGTAAATGTAAAGTTAGGAACATCAGCTAAATTAACCATTACAGCAGCTGATACTACTCAAGGGTTCGTTATGTTACCACTTGTTACCCCAGTTACTTTGACAACAGGTGATTTTTATGCCGTTGTTGAGTTATTCAGTTTAGGAGGGAATTTTGAGATTGCTATTTTAGATGATGAATCTGTTGCTCAACCAAGTGTTGCGTCTATGATTAACATCTTGGATGGTACCCCAGCTGTACCAACATCATATACAAACGGAACCGCTGTTGGTGTTAGAATGATGGTAAATAACCTTGGCGTTAACGAAAACTCTCTTAACGGAGTTAACGTTTATCCTAACCCAACAACAGGTAAATTCACAGTTACTAACGAAAACAACACTGAAAACACAGTTGCTATTTTCGATATGTTAGGTAAAGAAGTTTACACAAATACAACTTCATCTTCTCTTACAGTTGATTTATCAGCTAACGGAATGGGTGTTTACTTAGTGAAAGTTTCTAACGAAAACGGATCTATCGTAAAAAGAGTTGTTATTAAATAATAACTGTTTGTTTTCTGATTAAATTCAGAACACATTACGTATATTTAAAACCGAGAAGCAATTGCTTCTCGGTTTTTTTATGGACTATCTCGAACTCGGATATTTAGGATTGTTTTTGGTTTGCTTTCTTTCAGCAACCATCTTGCCATTGGCTTCTGAAGCTGTGGTTCTTGCCTTTCTTTATTATAATTACGATCCAGTTACTGTACTTGTTATTGCTACTTTAGGAAACACACTTGGAGGTGTCACCAATTATCTTTTGGGAATGTTGGGTAAAACAAAAACACTCAAAAAGTATATCAAAAACGAAGAGAAATGGAATCGCACAGAGAAGAGAATTGAAAAATATGGCATTTGGCTTGGCTTAATTACATGGCTCCCGTTTATTGGTGATCCTCTAACAATCGTACTTGGTTTTTTTCGCGTTAAGTTCATTCCTTTATTCTTCTTAATGCTACTAGGAAAAGGACTTCGATATGCAGTAATTGTTTTCTTATGGTAAAACCTTCCGCATCTAATTCATTTTAACGATATTTGTAAAAAACAATTCAATAATGGCAAAATTGACCACCCTCCATGAATTTATCATGGACAAACAAGCAGATTTCCCTTACGCTTCTGGAGAATTATCACGTTTACTTTCTGACATTGCAATCGCTTCTAAAGTCGTAAGTAACGACGTGCGTAGAGCAGGACTCATGGATGACATTCTCGGAAAACAAGGAAATACAAATGTGCAGGGTGAAGAACAACAAAAATTAGATGTCATTGCGGATAAAGCATTTATCTCCGTTTTTAAAACAGGTGGTGAAGTTTGTGGAATTGCTTCTGAAGAGAATGACGAGTTCATGCCATTCGAGAGTGAGTTTTCTCAAGCAGGAAAATACGTGGTATTATTTGACCCACTAGATGGCTCTTCTAACATTGACGTTAACGTTTCTATCGGTACTATCTTCTCTATTTACAGAAGAATTAGCCCTAAAGGAACTCCTGCAACAAAAGAAGATATGTTACAGCCAGGGGACGAGCAAATTGCTGCGGGTTATGTACTTTACGGTTCATCAACAATGTTGGTTTATACCACAGGAAAAGGGGTGAATGGTTTTACGTTAGACCCATATATCGGAGAATTTTGCCTTTCTCACTCAAACATGAAAATGCCTGAAACTGGTCGAGTTTATGCCATGAATGAAGGAAATATCAATATTTGTGATCCAGGAATTAAGGATTACATTGAAACGTATTGTCAACAAACGCAACCTGGGCAGCCTCGGCCATATTCTGGAAGATACATCGGCTCATTAGTAGCAGATTTTCATCGGAACTTAATTAAAGGCGGAATTTATATTTACCCTTCTACAACTGTTGATCCTGATGGTCGCTTACGTTTATTATATGAGTGTAATCCTCTTGCGTATATTGCAGAACAAGCGGGAGGACTAGCAACAACTGGACACGAAAGAGTAATGGAGATAAAACCAAACGAACTACACGAGCGTGTTCCTTTCTTTATTGGTTCTAAAACAATGGTTGAACAAGCAATGAACTGCTTGAAGAAATAAGCGAAAGAATGGATGTTAAAAGTCTAAAAGCATCTTTTTCCGAGCTTGAACAAATTGGTGCAACAGCCAATCAATTACAAATCATAGGTTCAAAAATTAACTGGACAGGAATCATAGGTTCCTCAAAATCTATTTGCGCATCTTGTGTTGTCGAACAAGCTCCAGGAAACCATGTTTTCATTCTCGAAGATAAAGAACAAGCAGCTTATTTTCTCAATGATTTAGAAGGTATTAACCCGAAGAATACGAATATTCTTTTCTTCCCAGCATCGTATCGCGTTCCTTATGAATTGGAGAAAACTGACAATGCAAACGTTGTTGCAAGAGCAGAAGTCCTTGATAAAGTTGCAAAAAATAAAAACACATGGATTGTTACTTATCCAAAGGCATTAATAGAGAAAATTCCTTCTAAAAAAGTATTGGCAAAAAGCACTCTCAAAGTAGAGGTTAACAAAACGTACTCGATTGATTTTATCAATGAAACATTGATGGATGTTGGGTTTGATAGGGTTGATTTCGTTTACGAACCGGGGCAATTCTCTATTCGTGGTGGAATTATTGACGTTTTTTCTTTCTCCAATGACCATCCTTTTAGAATAGAGTTTTTTGGCGATGATGTAGAGAGTATACGAACGTTTGATGCAAGTACGCAGTTGTCAATAAACACGCATAAGCACTTTAACATTGTTCCAAACATTCAGGGAGGAATGGTGAAAGAGGGAAATGCGACATTTTTTGAATTTGTAGGAGAAACAGCGACTATATGGGTCAACTCTGTCGAGCATTCTACCGATAAAATTAGCAAAGAATATAAGAAGGCGGTAAAGATTTTTGATGCACTTGAACGAACAACTACTCCCACAATCCCTTCGGAATTATTTTTGCATCCATCTGATTTAGAGAAAACATTAGAAAGAATGTCTGTGGTAGAATTTGGAAGCGACAACCATTTTAAAAATGGAGAACAATTCTCTTTCAACTTTAAACCGCAACCAAGTTTCAATAAGAATTTTGACTTACTCACAGAGGATTTAAACGCAAGAAAAGGGAATGGATATACCAACCTTATCTTTTCGAACCAACCCAAGCAAATAGATCGACTTTCGCAAATATTTGAAGACATGGAGGTCAATGTCGAGTTCAATCCAATTCACATCGCTTTGCACGAAGGGTTTATTTCTCCTGAGAATAAATTAACCTGTTTTACCGATCATCAAATCTTTGAACGTTATCATCGTTTTCGATTAAAAGAAGGTTTCAGACAAGCGAAGCAGGCGCTAACTCTGAAAGAATTATACAACTTACAACGTGGTGATTATGTGACACATATCGATCATGGAGTTGGTAAATTCTCGGGACTAGAAACAATAGATGTTAACGGGAAACCACAAGAGGCGATTCGTTTAATTTACAAGGACAATGACGTTCTCTACGTTGGAATTCACTCTCTGCATCGTATTTCCAAGTTTACGGGCAAGGACGGTTCTGTTCCAAAAATGAACAAGCTTGGAACGCAAACGTGGGCAACCTTAAAGAAAAAAACCAAGAAGAAAATCAAGGAATTAGCCTTTGATTTGATCAAGTTATACGCAAAAAGAAAAAGTCAACCGGGATTTGCTTTTTCTCCAGATTCTTATTTACAAAATGAATTGGAAGCGTCCTTCATGTTTGAAGACACGCCCGATCAATTAAAATCAACGATTGCTGTTAAGGAAGACATGGAATCCAAAACTCCGATGGACCGATTGATTTGTGGAGATGTTGGCTTTGGAAAAACAGAGATTGCTGTTCGTGCTGCTTTTAAGGCAGTAACTGATAATAAACAAGTTGCTATTTTGGTTCCAACAACCATTCTTTCTATGCAGCATTTTAGAAGTTTCAAAGAACGACTGAAAGACTTCCCTTGCACCATTGATTACATTAATCGTTTTAAATCGACCAAGGAAACCTCAGAAACGTTAAAGAAATTAGCAGCAGGAGAAATCGACATTCTCATTGGAACACATGCCATTGCTTCTGACCGTGTTAAGTTCAAAGATTTAGGCTTAATGATTATTGATGAAGAACAGAAATTTGGGGTATCAGTAAAGGATAAATTAAAAACGCTTCGTGCAACAGTGGACACGCTGACGCTCACTGCTACTCCCATTCCTAGGACGTTGCAATTCTCACTGATGGGCGCAAGGGACTTGAGTATTATCAATACACCACCACCCAATAGGCAACCTGTTTTAACAGAAATAGTTGGATTCAACGAAGAAATGATTCGTGATGCCATTGCTTATGAAGTGAGCCGTGGAGGGCAAGTTTTCTTCGTGCATAATCGACTGCAAAACATCGCAGAAGTCTCAGGAATGATTCAGAGATTGTGTCCTGGTGTGCGTGTGGCAATTGGTCACGGACAAATGGACGGTAAGCAACTAGAGAAAATAATGATGGACTTCATTAATCATGAATACGATGTGTTGTTGGCGACTACTATCATAGAATCTGGAATTGACATTGCGAATGCAAATACGATTATCATCAATAACGCACAGAATTTCGGAATAAGTGATTTGCATCAATTGCGAGGCCGTGTTGGTCGTTCTAATAAGAAAGCATTCTGTTATTTAATTGCTCCTCCTACAAGCGTGATGACACCCGAAGCAAGGAAACGTTTGGAAGCATTGGTTCAGTTCTCCGACTTAGGTTCTGGGTTCAACATTGCTATGAAAGATTTGGATATTCGTGGAGCAGGAAATATGCTCGGCGGAGAACAAAGTGGGTTTATTTCTGACATTGGTTTTGAAATGTACCAAAAGATTCTCAACGAAGCAATGGATGAATTGAGAGAAAGTGAATTCAAAGAATTGTTTACCGATAGAAATTCTGACAACCTCACACAGTTTGTCAATGATTGCATTTTAGAAACGGATTTAGAGGTCAGAATTCCCGATGATTACATCAACAATGTCGCAGAACGTTTGAGCATCTACCAACAAATGGACGGGTTAAAAGACGAGAAAGAACTCAATGCTTTTATTCCAGAATTGGAAGATCGTTTTGGACCAGTTCCAGCACAAGTGGAAGAACTTATTCTTTCTTTCCGATTGCGTTGGTTAGCAGAGAAATTGGGCATCGAAAAATTGGTATTAAAGTCGAATAAGATGATTGGTTACTTTATCAAAAACCCACAATCAAAGTTTTATGAGTCTCCCGTTTTCACGAAAGTGTTGGATTATATGCAAAAACATCCTGCAGAAATGAAATTAAGCGAGAAGAATGATAGGCTGAGGGTGATTTATGAGGGAGTGGTATCAATTGAAGATGCTTTTGGGAGGTTTGAGAAGGTGTTGAGTTGAGAATCATTATATTTATACTAGTTTAATCATAAATTATGAAATCAAAAAACACCTTCAAAAAAAGTTGGAAACAATACCTGTTAGATTTTCTCATGCTTTTTTTGGCTGTAACACTAGGATTCTTTGCCGATAGTTTACGAGAAAAAAAATCAGAAAGAGCTAAAGAAAAAGCTTACATCGTTTCAATGATTGAAGATGCTAAAACAGATAAAGAAAACATAAGAAAATCAATTAGCGCGAATCAAACACGAATCAAGCACTTAGACTCTCTATCCAATTTATGTGTTAATTATACGAATACAAATAATGATGTAAAACTATATCAACATTATCATCATGGTTTGGTGCATCCCGATGTTATTAGCCCTACAGAAAGAACGATTCAACAGCTGAACAATGCTGGGGGAATGCGTCTAATTGAAAATAAAACGGTTGTGGGGCTTATTATTGCTTATAATGACCAGGCGAAAAAACTATATGCGCAACAAAAATTTTACGAACACTATCAAAACAAATCCATTGACAAGGCAGTTCAATTGTTTAACTTTAATCTATTTAACTTTAAAACAGCAAGGAAAAACATAAAAAAAAAGAACCCCCCACTTCTTCTTAAAAAAGATAAAAGTGAAATCATTGAGTTTGGAAATGTTGTGTTAATTTATGAAGGAGTTGTGATTTATTATACTGAACTCTTAAAACAGATGCATGTTAAAGCAGATGAATTAATCTCTGTTTTAGAAAAAGAATATGAAATAGAGTAAAACCCTTTTACCCCATGCCTAAAGCAATCGTTTCTGTAACCAATGACCTCTACACCGATAACCGTGTACACAAAGTCTGCACCTTCTTGCACCAGCAAGGATACGATGTTTTACTCGTCGGTAGAAATCGAAAAAACAGTCTTCCTCTAGAAAAACGCGTTTACAAAACAAAGCGGATGAAACTCCTATTTGAAACAGGTGCAAAGTTCTACGCAGCATACAACATAAGGCTTTTCGCACTGCTTGTGTTCCGAAAGGTGGATCTTTTAGTGGCTAATGATTTAGACACTTTACTGGCAAACCATGTTGCGAAGAAGTTCAAGCGAAAAACAAGATTAGTCTATGATTCTCACGAATATTTTACCGAAGTCCCGGAATTAACGAGTCGTCCAAAAGTACAAAAAGTATGGTTGAAAATTGAGCGAATGATTTTTCCTAAATTAGAAACAATTTACACCGTGAATGATTCTATTGCTAAAATTTACAGTGACTTATACAACAAAGACGTGCAAGTAATTCGCAATATTTCTCCTTTGTGGAAACCGAAGGAATTGTTGACTAAAAAGGAATTAGAAATCCCTGAAAATAAAAACCTCCTCATTCTACAAGGAGCTGGAATTAACATTGACCGAGGAGCGGAAGAAGCCGTTGAGGCGATGCAACAAATAGATGCTGTTTTGATGGTTGTTGGCGATGGTGATGTCGTTCCACAACTGAAAGAACGGGTCAAAGAATTGCAATTGGAAAACAAGGTGCTATTCTTTGGGAAGAAACCATACGATGTTATGATGAATTATACCCACTACGCATCCATTGGTCTGACCTTGGATAAACCAACCAATCTCAACTATAAATTATCGCTGCCAAATAAAGTGTTTGATTACATGCACACACAAACGGCAGTTGTTGCCACAAATATCAAAGAGGTTGCGAATGTGGTTAGAAAAAACAATATCGGAGAAATCATCGAAGATTTTAGCGTTGATAATTTATCCAAAACCATCAATGAACTATTTGCCAATAAATCACGTTTAGAAGAATGCATAGCGAATTGTAAAATTGCTTCGCAAACCGAAAATTGGGAAAATGAAACCAAAATTTTGGAGTTGATTTACCCTAGCGTGAAATAATCCTGTTTTCCTCGAAGCAAGATTTTAGGTTGTGCATTCGTAAATTAAATGGGTACCAAAACACCGCAAAATTCGTGATTTTACACAACTGTTTGACCGCAGGGAGTTTTGTGTAAAATAGAATTGAGGATGATTTTGGTCGTTGAATTTATGCAGCACTAGACTTTTTTGCTAACTTTTTTTGGCAATGAAAAAAAGTGGAAAGAAAAAAGAGTGTATTTTAGCGAAAGAATTTAATAATAATTGAAACAAAAAAACCTCCATATCATCTCCTTCGACGTTCCTTTCCCTGCTGATTATGGAGGAGTAATTGACGTCTTTTACCGCATTGTTGCGCTGCATAAATTAGGTTATAAAATCACCTTGCATTGCTTCGATTATGGTCGTGGCAAACAACAAGAATTAGAACAGTATTGTGAGCAAGTTTTTTACTACAAACGCAGAAAATTAACCGCCCTTTTTGCTAAAGAACCTTACATTGTTGCATCCAGAAAAGTGCCTCAATTATTAGAGAATTTACTACAAGACGATGCGCCTATTCTCTTTGAAGGCTTACACACTTGTGGTTTCTTAAATGACAAAAACCTCAAAAAAAGGTTGAAAATTGCGAGAATGCATAATGTTGAACACGATTATTACGCAGAATTAGCAAAAAAAAGCAAAGGGTGGAAAAAGATGTTCTTCAAAAGGGAAGCTAAAAAGCTACAGAAATTTGAACCCGTTCTTGCAGAAGCAAATCACATTTTGGCGATTCAACAGAACGATACTTTACACTTCAAAAGCTATTCAAAAAGCGTTCATTTATTAACGGCGTCTATGCCGAAATTAGAACTAAAATTCAATCCAAATACAGAAGGGTTTTGTCTATTTCACGGCAATCTTTCTGTCGCTGAAAATGAAAATGCACTGATGTGGATTATTAGCAAAGTCACTTTTCCAAAAGGATTGTTATTTGTTGTTGCAGGAAAAACCCCATCGGCTAACTTAAAGTCAATTTGCGCGCAATTAGAAATTGAATTAATTGCCAATCCATCGGATGAGGAAATGAAAAATTTGATTCAATCGGCAAGAATTCATTTGTTATATACAGAACAAGCAACGGGATTGAAATTGAAATTACTCAACGCTTTATCTTCTTCGGGACATGTTC
This sequence comes from Bacteroidota bacterium, assembly GCA_024280195.1. GTDB lineage: Bacteria > Bacteroidota > Bacteroidia > Flavobacteriales_D > Crocinitomicaceae > UBA4466. Next base: position 12,840 of record JAJRQP010000158.1, read on the forward strand.
TTCTGAATGATAAAATGATTGCAGGAACAAATTTAGAAGAACTATGTATTCTTGCAAATTCTCCAGAAGAATATACACAAGAACTAAATAACTTAACGGAAAACTCGCTTTTAGAAAAAGATTTCAAAAAACGAAAAGACTTCCTTCAAGAGCAATTTGATACAGAAAAGAATTGTAAAAGGGTGTTTGACTTAATTATTCAAGGTTCCGAATAAGATTCTTGAATATTGATACTTGCATTAAAACTATAAAAAACTGATACGCTAGAAAGAGTATTAAAGAAATATACATCATTGTATAATTCATGACTAATAAATCAATCACAATAAACAAGAATGTTAAAGCAACTGGCACAGGATGTACGATTCTATAGTTTATGGTTATTAATGACTCATCAAGCAAGTTAGCATTAACCTTTTCAAATTTAATTGAAATGCGATTACTCAAAAGAAATGGGTTGTAGAACAAATGTTGTAGAAAGTGAGTTTTAAACTTAATGACTATAGCAGAAGTCTCGTTTCTTTGTAATAATTTCACTCCTTGACTTAACATAAAATCACGAGTTTTGTCTTTTAACAACCCATAATTGGAATTTGCAATCGGTAATGAATGGGAAAAGTCTGTAAAAAATATTTTAGGCTGTACCTTCATTACACAAGACTACTTTCCAAACCTTTCACTCTCCAGCCCTGGAAACTGTGGATTCATTTCTTTCAACGCATCCCTCAAAATTGCTGCAACAGTATATAATTTCGTCCAGTTTTTATCACAAGGAATGATGTGCCAAGGAACGGTGTTGCATTTTTCAAAAATCGTTTCATACACCTCCATAAACTCAGTCCAGTGTTCTCTCGTTGCCCAATCGCCATCGCTATGTTTCCAATTCTTCTCTGGAGTTTCAATTCGCTCACGCAATTTTAAACCTTGTTTTTCATAGCTGAGGTTCAAATAACATTTAATGATTTTAGTACCATTTTCCTCCAGATACTTTTCAAACTGATTGATTTGATTATAACGTTTTTCGATGGTTGCATCATCTAAGAACCCATAAACAGAAGGAACTAATATGTCTTCGTAATGCGAGCGATTGAAA
>JAJRQP010000159.1 GCA_024280195.1 Bacteroidota bacterium
ATTTTCGAATATGATGTCGCAAGTAGTTGGTGACAAATTAAAAGAGCTTTATGCAAATAAGGAATTCTCAAAAGTAAATTTTGGAGAAATCAAGATGTCTACAAAAGGGATGGGGTCAGGTACAGTAACTTATGAGTTAACCATTCCATTTGTTAGAGTAAAGGAAAAATGTGACTCCTTTACTTCTTTTGACCATGTCGGAGGTTGGAATCATGAACCTGCATTATTGGCAAGGAAAAAGCAACTAAGCAAAGCGCTTTTAAAAGGAGAAAGTTTAACTATTAGCGACTTAAAAATAACATCCGAAGGACTACAAGAATATTGGATTCAATGGAAAAATAAAGAGGTTCAGAAAGAGTGTGAATGAACCGAATTTACAAAGTATCAAACCCAATTTTCAATTCTTCATTCTTCATTCTTCATTCTCAATTAAACCAACCCCATTCATCTCTTCCGATACCTCAACTCCCAATCTCCCCAAAATAGTCGGAGCGATATCGGCTAAAATGCCATCTTTAATTCTTACGTCTTTATCATCCGTTACCAAAACAACTGGAACTGGATTCAACGAGTGAGCCGTGTTTGGAGATCCATCTGGGTTAATCGCAAAATCTGCATTTCCATGATCGGCAATTACGATGAACTCATAACCATTCTCCAAACCTGCCGTAACGACATCTTTCAAGCAACCATCAACGGTTTCTACCGCTTTTTGAATCGCAGAATAAACACCTGTGTGTCCAACCATATCTGGATTAGCAAAATTGAGGCAAATAAAATTTGGTTGATTGGTGCGAATGTCTTCCACAATTCTATCTCGAACCTCTGGAGCGCTCATTTCAGGTTGCAAATCGTAAGTGGCAACTTTTGGAGAATTAACCAACAATCTTCGCTCGTTTTTAAACTCTTTTTCTCGCCCACCACTAAAGAAAAAAGTCACGTGAGGATACTTTTCTGTTTCTGCAATTCTAACTTGCGTTTTGCCATTGTCTGCCAGAACTTCCCCTAGTGTTTTTACGAGGTTGTCTTTTTCAAAAATCACATTGATATTCTTGAAAGTACTGTCGTAACTGGTCATTGTGAAGTAAGCAATGTCTAACTTGTGCATGTTAAACTCGTGCAGGTCTTTCTGTGTCAATGCAATGGAAATCTCTCTAGGCCTATCTGTTCTGAAGTTAAAACAGATCGCAACATCACCATTTTTCAGGTTGTTTGTGTCCGTTATTTTTACAGGTTCAATGAACTCATCCGTGACATTATTCTCATAAGATGCGGTTATTGCTTCACTTGCAGAATCGAAAGAAGCACCTTCTCCATTCACCATCACATCATAGGCTTTTTTGATGCGTTCCCAACGGTTATCTCTGTCCATGGCGAAATAACGACCGGTAACCGATGCTATTTTCACATTGGTTCCTTCAATTTTGCTTTCCAATTCTTGGATGAATCCCAATCCGCTTTTTGGATCGCAATCACGACCGTCGGTGAAAGCATGAATGAGTACGTTTTCGATGTTATAATCTTGCGCCATTTCGCACAAAGCGTACAAATGTTCTTGAGAACTGTGCACTCCGCCTTTGGAAACCAATCCGAAGAAATGCAAGTCAACGCCGTCATTTTCTGCTTTGGAAAAGGCATTTTTCAGTACCTCATTCTCAAAAAAATCTCCTTCCCGAATGGATTTATTGATGCGTGTCAGTTCTTGATAAACAATTCTACCTGCACCAATATTCAAATGACCAACCTCAGAATTTCCCATTTGACCTTCTGGTAAACCGACGTTTTCTCCGCTCGTTCCTAATGTTGCATTGGGGTAATTCGCCAACAAAGAATCCATAAAAGGCGTGTTGGAATTGTAAATCGCATCGGACTTTGATTGATCTCCAATCCCCCATCCGTCGAGTATGATTAACCCTATATTCTTAGTCATTTTGTAGTGTTATTTGAAAGTTTGTTCCTTTAGGTTGGTTATCTAAACAAGCAATTGTTGCGTTGTGCATCTTCACTAATTTAGCGACAATAAACAATCCCAAACCTGTTCCTTTTTGTGTTCTCACTTCTTCGTTTCCCACTCTGTAGAACTTATTAAAAACAGCCGTTTTATCTGTTTTAGAGATGCCAAATCCTTGGTCTTTTACGCCAAAAATAAGTTGCCTATTCTCTTGTTTTGCATAAATGGTAATAGGAGAATTTTCGGGGGAATATTTAATCGCATTCTCTACCAGGTTGTTTAAAACAGTCTCAATGGAGAATTTATCAGCGTATATAAGTAGCTCATTATCAATGTCTAACGTAATATTCTTTCCGTTAGCAAACAATTCAAAGCGTTTTTTAATAGTCTCAATGAGTGCGTTTAAGTCAAATTTTTCTTTCTCTAAACTCAGTGCATTGTTTTCTATTCTCGATGCGTTTAGAATATTTTCTATCATATATTCTAACCGTGTATTCTCTTCGATTGCTTTGGATAACAATTCATTCTGCTGCTCTTTAGTTAAGTCTCTTTTCTGAACAGTTTGAATGTATAATTTATTCGATGCGAGAGGTGTTTTCAGTTCATGCGTCACAGACAGTAAGAAGTTGTTTTGATTCTCCGATAATTTTAAATCTTTCTTAATTGAGCGTTTGATTTGCCAGACACCGATAAGAATAAGCAAGAGGAAAACAGAACCTTCCCCGATAATCATTCGCACACGTTTTGCTACTTGTTCAGACTCAGCCGAAACTTCTTGGGTTAA
>JAJRQP010000160.1 GCA_024280195.1 Bacteroidota bacterium
CTGGTTGCAAAGAATGGATAGAACTTGCCGAAGAAAGAGGTATTGATTGGTGGATGACCTCTGCATTAGAATCTAACATTGGACTGAATGCAATTTGCCAATTTGTGGGAGAATATGATATTTCACTTCCTCAAGGATTAGGAACAGGATCTCTTTATACAGATAATGTTGAAAGTGATTTAATGGTAGAGAATGGAATGATTTTTAGAAAGAAATTGTTTTAAAAGGCAAACACGCCCCCCCCCTAACCTCTCCACTCTAACCTTTCAATTTTCACTTTTCAACTTCCCTCTCCGGAACAGGATCATCGCCATGCCCTCCCCACGGGTGACAAGAGCCTATCCTTTTTAGCCCTAACCAAGTCCCTTTGATAGGACCCCAAATTCTCAATGCTTCAATCATATAATTAGAACACGTAGGATGATATCGACAAGATTGCGGCGTCAATGGACTGATCACCCATTGATAGATTTTTACCAACACCAATATCGGGAAAGAGAATATTTTTTTGATGATTTCCATTGGTGCAAATTTAACGATATCTATTCTATCAACGAAGAGATGTGTATTGTTTATTCATTTTGCAAAACAAATGTGGCATGTTATTCGTTACCTTGTTGTCTCCAAGTTAAAACTGTTATATATGCGCTTATTATTTCTTATTTTATTACCTACTCTATCCTTTGCTCAGCCGAGTTATAAAGTTGATGTTACTGATGATATCAAACCAGAGAATGTTCATCACGTCATCAATGCGGATGCTTTGCATTCTGAAGGATGGTCAAAATTACCGCAACCTATATTTTGGAAGCAAGTAATGACACTTTCTCCTGACTCTTGCTTAATCAATGTTGCAAGTAGTCGTGTAATCATTCAAAAAATGAGTCTGATTGATTACGACAAAATGTCAAATGATGAAAAAGATGCGTTCAGAGACAGTATCAGAATAGCTAACAACTTAGCCAAAGACGAACGGATTTTTAGAACAATCGGAAAGAACGATTTCTTCAAATTTGATAAGGTTTATCCAACGTTAATTGATGGAGTGATAGAGTTTGGAAACAACGGTGTTGATTCTTGGTATGCACAAGCAATTTTATTGATAGAAAGTCCAGGCCAAATGAAAAAATCGCGAGTAGGTGCTTACGGTCCTTTTCAATTAATGCCTGCCGTTGCAAGAGCACAAGGCTTAATTGTGAACCGATCAATTGACGAAAGAAGTGACTTTAAAAGAAGTGCTTATGGTTCTTCTCAACTGATTAAACGTGTATGTATTCCTGAAGCAAAGAAAATTTTGGATGCTCGGAATATCACCTACAAAGAAACAGATATTTGGTTTCGATTGTTTGTTTTACATGTTTATCACGCAGGTGCAATGAATGTCAAAGCAGTTGTTAACGTTATTAACCCATCAGAAGGTGGGCAAGAATTAATCAAAGCAATGTGGCAAAACACAGCAGCACAATTTGGAAATAACTCGCAAAATTATTCACAATTGGCATTGGCTTCGCAGTTGATTATTTCTGAAATGAAGCAATAATCTTCTATCTTTGACTTATGGATAAAATATTAATTGAAGACATTATTGATTGGGATGTAAGCAACTGGTCAAAAGCAATTGATTTTTGGGAAGATGCCTTATCACAAACAAACGAAAATATTGAAGCTTTAGAGCTTGGAGGTAACAAAGGCGGCTTATCTCTTTGGTTGGCCTCTAAAGGTTATTCAGTTATTTGTTCTGATTTAAATTCTCCAGAAGAGAATGCGAAAGAATTGCATAAGAAATACAATCTTGATAAAAAAATTCAATATGCTGCAATCGATGCAACAGCGATACCCTTTGATAATAAATTTGATGCCGTAGCCTTCAAGTCAATTTTGGGTGGTATTAGCGGAGGAGGTAAAGACCATCTTATGCAAAAAACCATTGACGATATATATAAATCCCTAAAACCTGGAGGTGTACTTTTCTTTGCAGAGAATTTAGAGTCTTCTGCAATGCATCGATTTATTAGGAAGCGTTTTGTTAGTTGGGGTGCTCGATGGAATTACCTAAAATACAAAGATATCGAACCTTTGTTTCAACAATTCTCTGAGCTAAATTACCAGACAATTGGTTTTTTTGGAACATTTGGTAGAACGGAAAAGCAAAGAAGAATGTTGAGTAAACTAGATAAACTATTAAGTAAGCTAATACCTCAAAGTAAAAAGTACATTGTTTTTGGCACAGCTAAGAAATGAGGTCAGTTGTTACTTTTTACAAAAACCATCGATATCGAATTTACGCAATGTCTAGTATTTTTTTCTGTGAATTGTTCCCCTTCAAAAACATGACCGAGATGACCTTTGCAATTTGTGCAAACAATTTCTACACGTCGCCCATCAGCATCTAGCACTCGTTCTACAGCACCTGCAATTTCACCATCAAAGGATGGCCAACCGCAATTTGATTTAAATTTATCTGAAGAATTGTAAAGCGGAGTATCGCATTGGCGGCAATGATAGATTCCATTTTCTGAATAATCAGTATACTCTCCAACAAATGGCGCTTCTGTTCCTTTGTGGAGGATGATTCGCTGTTGTTCTGGGGTGAGGTTATTGTAGTTGCTCATGACAGCAAGATATAAAAAATGCTCCAACTTTCATCAGAGCATTTTCATCAAAATTACTTTTTACTTTATATCGACACTTTGCTTATCTCAGATGCAAACTCGTCAATTAACACATCCATTGCTTGTTTCAGAACATTCTCTTGTCCTTTCTTCGCTTTGATGTATAAACGTCCTCCATTTTCATCGTAGTCAAACGTGATGTACTTCACTACTTTTAATACGTTTGCTCCTCCCTCAAGTTCAAAATCATTTAAATCAACACCGTCTAAGTTTACGAAAAAGCTAATTCCACTTTTGCCAAAATTTTCTGCGCCTAAAGGTAAATCTAGCCCTTTGCTTGCTCCATTCATTTTGGTGCTCGAACCACTTCTTAAAGAAAGACCATCTTTGTCCGTTTTAAATTCTCCAAATCCTAAATCCATTTCTCCCATCATGGAAGCTAAATCTTGTCCTTTCTTTGTCATTCCAACAAATGCATTGAAATCGGGAATCATTCCTTCTCCATCACCGACATCTCCAACCATAACCGCTCCAAGTTGTCCATTAAATAAAGAAGCCAATCCATCTTTTCCGGAAAACATCAATGCACCTTGTACCATTGGTCCCATAGATTTTGCTAAGTTATCCATTGTTTCTGGAGAGTAATCATCCATAAAACTTTGCATCTTCTTCATGTCAAGGTTAATTGAGATTCCTAAACGGGGTGTTCCGCTACCCAACTTCGCTAAAAGTGGCGCGCTGTTATCAGAATTAAAAAACATTTTAGATTCTAATGTTTTGGAAAAGAAATTTTTCGTTTCAATGATTCCTGCTCCGTCTTCAAATTTAAAAACTGTCTGAACATACGAATCTTGAACCATGTCTTTCAGTTCTGCTTGCTTCTTCTTACTTAATTTAGATAAATCAGTACTTGAAGTATTGTACAATGAAGCGACATTCATTCCTAAAATCATGTCTCCTTCTTGATCCAAAATCTCATCAACAGTACCTCCAGACATTTCTCCTTTGATTCTTTTGAAAGCATCTGCAATCATCTTTTCAGAATCTTCATCTCTGTTGCTTATAACGAAAATGGCAATATCTTCAATAAACCCTAAAGCAAAATCTCCATCCTCAGTAAACTGAATGTCACCTTTCTTAATCACATCAAAACCTCTTTTGGTCAATTCATCCACAAAAGCCTCGTTGTCTTTTACTTGCAAAAAGCCATAAGTAGATTCCGGTCCTCCGCTTTTATCAAACGGCCCTTCCAATGCGTAATACACAGGTGTGTCGAAATCAATTACCTTCTCTAGAGAAGACATTTCACTGCCTAGTAATTTACCCGCTTTTGGAATATTGGCATAATCAGCCTTGTTCAAGATATCTTTCAACTGTGCATTTCCAAAAGCAACTACGTTGTCGTTATCATTTAAAAATGAAGAAAGTGCATCCTTTGCATTCTTCGTTCCGTCACCTGATTTACAAGATGTAACTGATGACATTATCATTGCAACCAATGCAATGCTCAAAAAGTATTTAATATTATTCATGTGGTCTGTTTAATTGTATAAATTTAATCAAATATTTCTCATCAGAATTTATGCCAGTATTTATTTAACAATTAATTAGATTTGCAATATGCACATGGTTGAGCCTTTTTATCATTGGAGAAACTTATACATCGCTTCGGAAGATGATGCTTCTCCCTTCTATGGCCGAGAATACAGTGAGTTTGATTTCGAACATCAAGTTTACAATTACTGTATTCATCCTCAATGGGATAGTATTGACTCCCCTACTCTTTTTATTAAAATAATATACATTGATTACGAAAGTTCTTTTGCAGTCATCGAATTTATTGGAGAATGGAACGATGCAATTGAGAATGATATTATGACCTTAAAAAGGGATATTATTGAAGAATTAATAAAAATGGGCATCGATAAATACATCCTTATCGGAGAGAATGTCTTAAATTTTCACAGTTCTGATGATTGTTATTACGAAGAATGGATTGAGGATATTGAAGAAGGCTGGGTCGTTTTACTCAACTTTCACGACCATGTTATGCAAGAAATGGAAGACGTTGGAATTGATCAATACTTTGTCACTGGAGGAGATTTAGCAAGCGTTGATTGGAGAACATATCTTCCTCATCAACTTTTTGATTACGTTGAAGAAATAGTAGAATCTAGGCTCACTATTTAATTATTCAACGAACCCTGCACTACCCAACATTCAAACTTGCTAATTAAACTATCCGCCAATTGTGTACTCATAAAAGGCATGGGAATAACTCCGGGATTATGTTTCATCGCGTTAAGCATTTTTACAGAATTGGCTTGTACAACAGAAAGAGATGACCAGTCGTAACCTCCACTAAGAGCAGCTGCATCATGGCACCCAACGACTGCACAATTCATTTGTAGCAAAGGTTGAATTTCTGCAGAATAAGACACATCACTGTCACAAACGATTGGTTCTGCTACTTTATCTTTTGTACATGATGCAAAAAGAATAAGAAATAAACCGAAATAAATAATTGCTTTCATAGGTTAAATTTAAAAAGTTCGTGAAATACTAAATCCTAAACGAAATTGACCTTGAGTCCAATCAGAATAAGTGTAAGGAATGAACTGAGTCTCATTGAATCCTCTAGCATTGGTCCAAACGATTTTAAAATTATGTCCGTTTGTTTGGTATTCAAACCCCGCAGAAAGACTATTGAAATTAGTTGTTCTAACAGCGTTATCGTGAATTGCGTGATAATATTCAAAGAGCATTCCCATTTCTTTGGTGAATTTGAAATTAAAAGCACCACCAATCGCAAATAAACCATTTACATCGTCTGCAGCAACTAAATTTCGGTGCACGTAGGAAGGAATAATCGCAATACTCACTCTTTCTCCAAACTTTCTTGCAATATGTAATTGAGTTGCATACGCCAATCTATGTGAGAATTTAGGGAAACTTTGCACAGATGTAGAATCTGTACTTGCTGTCATATAAGTGATTGTTGCTCCTCCAAATAGCGCCATTGAAACAGGAATTCCCCGTTCTTTATTCTGCGTTAAGAACCTCCATTTGGCAAAACCATCTACCAAAGATCGGTAAGGAGCACCGGTTCCCTTGCTTCTACCGATGCCAATCATTATTTTATCAGTTACACCATATTCAAATGCAAAACGGATGTCTGCTGCTTGGTCAAAGCCAAAGAATTGTTGTACTCCACCATTTGCTCCTGCAACATCGCCGAATCTATGTGCAATAATAAATTCTAACGCACCTTTTTTTAAGGTTTCTGTAGAATGCCCGTTCAAAATTCGTGTCCCACTAAATGTTTCTTCCACATCTTGACTAAAAAGAGAGGTTCCTATCAGGATAAATCCAACTAGTAATTTAATTCTCATATTATTTTTTTGCTAATTGTTTAATGTATGCAACCAAGTCGTTTAGTTGCTCATCGCTCATTTTTTCTTTGGTAAATCGAGGCATGTATTGTTTTCTAGCTGCCTTTGCATGTGTTCCCCAGCGAACAATTTGGTACAAATTCTTATCCGAATAATTTTTAATATTTCTCCAAAACATTCTTGCAGTCAACCTGCTTTTATTAAGACTTAGATAAGTCACCCGTTTATACGCATGACAATGCAAACAACTTCTATCATAGATTGCTTCTCCATTCTCAACGTTGCCATTCTCTCCATATTTGCGTAAATTCTCAGGCATTGCTCCTAAAAAAGTTGCAGAATAAGATTGTCGGTAATTCCCTTTGAGCGATTTTATCAAGTCTATTTTCTCTTGTGAATTAAGACTTTCGTTGTTTTTAAGTTGTGATTTTATGCTTTTAGTTAGATTTAAATCACTCAACTGCAACTCATTCTTTTTATAGTAATGCATAATTGCTTCTAATTCCCA
>JAJRQP010000161.1 GCA_024280195.1 Bacteroidota bacterium
ATGTCACCTAAAGAAATTTGATCGTCGTAATGCAATAACCCTCCTAAATAGATGCTTAGTATTGTACTGACTCCAATGAGGATGAAAATAGTTGGCATAAATAAAGAATTTACCAACACCAACTTCATGTTTTTTTTCTTGTAATTCTCCGAAGAAGCATTGAACTTATCTTCTATCTCTTGCGTTCTTCCGTATGCTTTAATAACACGAATTCCAGTGAAACTTTCCTGCACCAAGGTTGACATATGTGATTGCTCTTCTTGAACGAGCGTGCTAATTTTATTAATTCTCGATGAAACTTTATAGATGATATAAGACATCAAAGGCAATGGAATGAGAACAAATCCTGTTAAGTAAGGACTAACATCTAGCATGTTTTTGATAACAAGAATTGAAATTGAAGTCAGGTTAATCGTGTACATGATACCAGGTCCTAAGTACATTCTTACTTTGGTGACATCCTCAGAAATACGGTTCATTAAATCTCCAGTGTTGTTTCTTTTGTAGAATGAAAAGCTTAACCTCTGGTATTGTCGATAGATTTCGTTCTTCAAATCGTATTCTATTAACCTTGAAACAATTATTATTGTTTGCCGTGTCATAAATAATAAGAAGCCTGAAAACAAAGAAAGTAACATGAAATACCCCCCAGCTTTTAGTGCTTTGTAGAGAAGGATAGTAGGGTCACCATTTGTCTCCCAACCAGTTAAGTCATCAGTAAGGTCTCCAAAGTAATTGGTCATTTCTACCTTGAACCAGTTCGATCCAATGATGAAGATTGCCCCCAATAGTAAACGCCATTTATACTTAAATAAATATTTGTTGAGATAGCTAAGTGACTTCATCCGAAAATTCCTATTTTTGCCACGCTATTTTACATGACGTTGTAAAAGTAAAAAAAATTGAACATAACAATTACACACTCGTATGTTTGAAGTTAAAAAAATAGAGGATACCAACCTCGCAGATAATCCAGTAGTTGCTCAGATGAGCAAGTACAATCATGAACAGTTGTTATTTTGCAATGACAATGCGACTGGTTTAAAAGCAATCGTAGCAGTACATAATACTATTTTAGGTCCAGCATTAGGCGGAACAAGAATGTGGAACTATGCAACAGAAATGGATGCATTGAAAGATGTTCTTCGCCTATCAAGAGGGATGACTTATAAAAATTCTATATCAGGATTGAATCTTGGGGGTGGTAAAGCAGTTATTATTGGAGATCATCGAACTCAAAAATCTGAAGCGTTAATGCGACGATTTGGGAAGTTTGTCAATAGTTTAGCTGGAAAATACATTACGGCAGAAGATGTTGGAATTTCTCCAATAGACATGACTTATGTAAGTATGGAAACAGATCACGTTGTTGGTTTGCCTGGTAAAAGTGGAGATCCTTCTCCAGTTACAGCTCACGGAGTTTATGTTGGAATGAAAGCTTCAGCAAAGGTTCAGTTTGGTTCAGATTCCCTTTCAGGAAAGAAAATTGCCGTACAAGGTGTTGGTCATGTTGGAGAATACTTGGTTAAATCATTGGTCAAAGAAGGAGCAGAAGTTTTTATCACTGACATTCATGAACCAACTTTAAAACGCGTTGCAAGCGAATATGGAGCGACTGTCGTTGGTTTAGACGAAATCTATGACATAGATATGGATATTTATGCTCCGTGTGCTTTAGGAGCGACTATCAACGATGATACGCTTTCTCGATTGAAATGTTCTATCATTGCAGGAGCAGCTAACAATCAATTGCAGAATGAAGATGCTCACGGCAGAATGGTGATGGAGAAAGGAATGATTTACGCTCCGGACTTTGCGTTGAATGCTGGAGGTGTGATTAATTGCTATTCTGAAGTGAAGGGGTTGACTCCAATCTGGGCGATGGATAAAGCAGAACACATTTATAATACAATCGAAAATATAGTGAAGCGTTCTCAAGCGGAGAATGTTCCAACTTACCAAATTGCTAATAAGATGGCCGAAGAAAGAATTGAGGCAATTAGCAAGGTAAAACTTCCAATGTAAAGCATGTTAAATAGAAGACATCTTAGAATTAAAGTACTCCAGTCACTGTATTCCTTTTATCAATCGAAGGATGATAACTACGTGAAAGCTGAAAAAGAAGTGTTAACTGGTTTAGAAAGAATTTACGATTTGTATATCTACTTATTGTTGACTTTTTCTGAATTAAAAGGTATTTCTGAACACAGAATGACTGAGAATAAGAAGAAATTGCGTCCAACGGATGAGGATTTAAACCCGAATACAAAATTCGTTGATAGTAAAATCATTGAAAGTCTAGAAAATAACGTCAATTTGCGCTCTGAGTCAGAGAATAGAAAGGTAAATTGGGTAGGGGACGAAGAGCAAGAATTATTTAGAAAAATGCTTTTGCACATTCGAGAATCGGAGACTTTTGATCTTTATATGAATAATGACGAGAAAGGTTTTGAAGAGGATAAGGCCTTTGCTTTGGCATTGTTTAAGACAGATATTGCTAATTACCCTTTGTTATATGATTACTTTGAAGAAAAAAGCATCCATTGGATAGATGATATCGATTTGGCTTGTACAATGGTAGTCAAAACATTGAAGGCTTTTGAAGAAGGTGGAGATTGCTCTATTCTTAATCTGTACAAAGACAAAGATGATGAGTTGACTTTTGTTCGAGAATTATTGCGCAAAACAATTGTATTGGATAAAGAAAGCGAGCAACTGATTGATGAGTTGACGAGTAATTGGGAATTAGATAGAATTGCTAAGATGGATGTCATTCTTATGAAAATGGCGATTGCAGAATTGCAAACGTTTAATAGTATTCCAACTAAAGTAACGTTGAATGAATACATTGAGATTTCTAAATTCTACAGTACTCCAAAAAGTAATGGTTTCATTAATGGCGTACTAGACAAAGCGATTCATCGTTTAGAAAAAGACGGAAAAATTAATAAAGTAGGAAGAGGATTAATTAAATAAAAGATAAAATGAGAACAGTATTAAGTATTGCATTGTTGCTAATTTTGACTGCTTGCGGAGGAGATTCAGAAATCATTGTTGGAAACAAAACGACAATGGAAATTATTTCTGAATACGATGCAGGTGATGTCGTTAAGGGAGAAGTTATTACAGCAAAGTTTTCCATCAAAAATACGGGAGAATATCCTTTGGTGATTGGAGAAGTGAAAGGATCTTGTTCTTGCACAGTTGCAGAATCTCCAGGTGAGCCAATTTTACCAGGAGAAAGTGGTGATGTTGTCGCCTATGTCAATACGGATAAGGTTCAAGAAGGACCTTTGCATAAATCGGTGAGAATTGTTTCTAATACTGAACCATCAGTAAATGAAGTGATTATCAAAGGGAATGTAATGAGAAAGTAAAATTTAAAAACAATTAAAAATAAGAGTTATGGATCAAATA